>VBOZ01000029.1:58228-112376 GCA_005893305.1 Candidatus Eisenbacteria bacterium
CTCGGTGCCGCTCAGCATGACACGCTGGCGACGCCTATGAAGATGGCCCTCGTCGCGGCCCGGGCGGCGTTGGAGGAGGACGATTGGGTGGTCGAGCCCTCGCGGGCGGCGGATCAACGATTGAGAACCAGGTGGAAGCCGATCCGCAACTTCATCTTCCGGCGCCTCTCAGGGAATGCGTTCGGCCGTTGCTTCGTTAACATGCAGCCCCTTCCCGGGGACAGCGTGCTGGTCACCTTTCAAGCAGGCCTGGCCACGAGGCGCGATATCGAGCATAGCCCCGTGAAAGCTCTCGCGGACGATTCCTACGCAACGGCAGCCCGCGATTGGCAGCGGGCGGTTCGGGAACTCCTGGCCGGCCGTCCGAGAGAGCGTAAGCCGGACCGGTAGGGATCAAGCCCGCCGTGGCCCTCGTGGCCGCCCTCCGTCGTAGTTCCCGCCTTGCCATCGACCCTCCTCGGGCCCAGACTGGCGTGCTGAAACTGGGAAGCTAGCCGTTGTGGGGACCTTTTCAGGGAGGCAAGCATGGCCGTTCAGATTGGAAACGCGGCTCTTCAGATCGGCAGCGTGGCCCCGGATTTCGAGGCTCAGACGACTGCGGGACCGATCCGCTTCCACGAGTGGATCGGAGATTCGTGGGCGGTGCTTTTCTCGCATCCCAAAGACTTCACCCCGGTTTGCACCACCGAGCTCGGCTACATGGCCAAGCTCAAGCCCGAATTCGACAAGCGAAACACGAAGGTCATCGGGCTGAGCGTGGATCCCGTGGACAATCACGTGAAGTGGTCGAACGACATCAAGGAGACACAAGGGTTCGCGCCGAATTACCCGATGATCGGCGACACCGATCTGGCCGTCTCCAAGCTCTACGGTATGTTGCCCGCGGACTTGGAGGGGTCATGCGACGGCAGAACCGCCGCCGATAACCAAACCGTTCGGAACGTGTACGTGATCGGACCCGACAAGAAGATCAAGCTGATGATCGCGTATCCCATGACGACCGGACGGAATTTCGATGAGGTCCTGCGCGTCATCGACTCGATGCAGCTGACCGCGAAGCACAAGGTCGCGACCCCGGTGAACTGGAAGCAGGGGGAGGACGTGATCATCGCGGGCTCGGTCTCGGACGATGATGCGAAGAAAACGTATCCGCAGGGATGGAAGGCGCCGAGGCCGTATCTCAGGATCGTGCCCCAGCCGAAGTCTTAGGAGACTACTCCTGCGACCCGTTTAGCTGGCGGGCGGCCATCAGGTGGCGCACGGCCTCCAGCCGCCGGCCGAGCGATTCCAGCAGCAATCCAATATTGCAGTGCGCGTCGGCAAAATCGGGATCGCGGAGAATCGCCTGGCGATAGGCGTGGACAGCTTCGTCCCGCCGTCCCACCTCCTCGAGCAGGACGCCGAGGTTGAAGTGCGGGGTGGGGTCGTCCGGATCGAGCCTCGCTGCCTCACGGTAGTGGGGCTCGGCGCGGCCCAGCTCGCCCGCGATGTGAAGCTGGCGGCCGAGATTGATGTGCGCGTCGGTCACGCGCGGGTCGATCTCGAGGGCGCGCTGATAGGCCTCGCGTGCCTGCTCGGGCGACGTCGCTTCCAGAGCGCAGCCGGCCTCGTACCATTGCTCGGCGGTGGGCCCAGGGTCATACGCGGAATCGCCCGGCGCGGCATCTTCACGGCCGACGGCGCCGATGGCGGCCCGCTCCACGATCTCGCTGGCCTCGAAGTTGAGGAGAAACTGACCCGAGTCCGGCTGCCAGCGAGAGCCGCCGTCCGAAGCAACTACCTCCTCTCCGTCCGTATGGATCGCGATGCTCGTGAGCGGAAGCCCGGCATCGAGCTGCTCGCGGAGAGAAGCCCAGATGCGACGGATCCGCCGCATCGGCACGCCCGATTGGAGGAGTCCCTTCGTGGTCCGGAGCAGGAGGAGGTCCCGGAAGCCGAACGAGAGGGGACCGACCGGCCCGCGTTGGGGCGCCAGAAATCCGGCGCGGGCCAGGGCGCGCAGGCGCGCTTCGGGCACTTCGAGGATGCGCGCCGCCTCGCGCAGGGAAAATCGCTGGTCCGACTGAGGCTCCGAGAGGCCGATCTCAGCGTCTACCCTCACCGGTCTGCCTCCCCTGGGTTCCGCGTCAGCGCTTGTTCCCCTGGACCCTCTTCTCGCGCGGGGCCGGCTCCGCCTTCTGCCGCGCCCGAGTGGCAGGCTTCTTCTGGAGGGTAGCCGCCTTCTTGGTGCCGGCGTCTTCAGCTCCCGAGCCGCGCTTGCCGAGGCTCTGCTTGAGAGCCTCCATCAGGTCGATCACCTGCGCGCGCTGCGCCTGCGGCGCGAGCGACGTCACTTCGCGCCCTTCGACCTTGGATTCGACGACCTGGAGGACGCGGGTCCGATACTCGTCGGAGTACTGCTCCGGACGGAACTTCTCGCTGGTGAGCTCGCCGACCAGCCGCTCCGCCAGGTCCAGCTCGCCGGGCTTGACCTTGGCGGCATCGCCCTTGTCCACCTCGCCGAAGTCCCGGATCTCATCGGCAAAGTACATCGTGTGCAGCATCAACCCGTCCTTCGCAGGGCGGATGAGCACCAGATTTTCCTTCCCCCGCATCACGAACTTGGCGAGCGCCACACGCTCGGACTTCTGCATGGCGTCGGTGAGCAGCCGGTACGCCTTCTCACCGCCCTTGTCCGGGCCCAGGTAGTAAGTCTTCTCGAAGTAGATCGGATCCACCTCGGCTAGCGGGACGAACTCCGCGATGTCGATCATCTTGTTTGTTTCTTCCTCGAGCGCCTTGAGCTCCTCTTCCGTGAATTGCACGTACTGGTCCTTAGCGAACTCGTAGCCCTTGACCAGCGCGCCTCGCTCGACGACCTCGTTGCAGGTGGGGCAGATCAGCTGCTGGCGGATGCGTCCGCCGCACTTCTGGTGGAGCTGGTTGAACGAAACGCCGGCCGAGGTGGCGGCCGAGTACATCTTGATCGGGATCGAAACCAGGCCGAAGGAGATCGTCCCCGACCCGATGGAGTGCAGCGGCATTTTATATCCCTCCAGATGGGGCAGTAGCGCCTAACGCTAGCACCGTGCTTTACTTTGCTCAACGCCTTATCCATCGGCCGATAAACCTTGGAACGTTAACCAGCCCCCATGTCGCCCCGCACCGGCGCTCCCGGTAAGTCTCGCCCCAGCAAGCCAAAAACCGGCGCCCTGAAGCCGAAAGCCCGCGGTGCCGCGAAGCCAAAGGCGTCCCCGACGCCGAAGCCCAAAGCCCCTCCAGCGCCTGCCCCGCTCGAGACCTATCGCCGCAAGCGGGACCCCGGCCGCACGACGGAGCCGTTCGGTGGCGTCTCGGCCGCCCGCGCTCCTTCCGTCGCGACGTCCGGCGGCCAAGCTTCGCGATTCGTCGTGCAGCAACACTGGGCGCGCAACATGCATTTCGATCTGCGGCTCGAGTTGGAGGGGGTGCTGAAGAGCTGGGCGGTGCCGAAGGGACCCTCGCTCCGCGCGGAGGAGAAAAGGCTCGCGGTGCACGTCGAGGACCACCCGATCGAATACGCGAACTTCGAGGGGGTGATCCCGGCCGGGAACTACGGCGCGGGCTCGGTGATCGTCTGGGACCGCGGCGGCTACGGCTCGTTCAAGCCCGAGGACATCCGCGAGCAATACGCGCGCGGGAAGCTCGAGCTGGAGCTGTTCGGTCACAAGCTCGGCGGGCGCTGGACGCTCGTTCGCATGAGCAAGAGCGAGAAGGACTGGCTGCTGCTGAAGAAGGCCGATAGCGCGGCCTCGGAGCAGGACGTGCTCGAGCGTTGGCCGCGCTCGGTGATCTCGGGCCTCACCGTCCAGGAGATGCGCGACGTGCCCGGCTGGACCGCCGCCCTGCGCGCCCGCGTCGACTCCCTGAAGGCCCCGCGCGGAGACCTGCGCGCCGACAAGGTTCAGCACATGCTGGCCACGTCGGCCGAGAAGCCCTTCTCGAGGGCGGGCTGGGTGTTCGAGATCAAGTACGACGGCGTGCGCGTGATCGCCGAGCGCCGCGGCGAGGAAGTGCGGATGCTCGGCCGGAGCGGCGAAGATATCACCGCGCGGTACCCCGAGATCGCCGCGGCGCTCCATGGGCTCACCGCGGAACACTTCGTGGTGGACGGCGAGATCGTGGCGTACGACGCGTCGGGTCGCCCGAGCTTCGGCCGTCTACAGAAGCGCATGCTGCTCTCGCGCCCGCACGACATCGCCGCTGCGATGGCGCGGGTTCCGGTGCGCGCGGTCTTCTTCGACTGCTTGGCGCTCGAGGGCCACGACCTGCGCAAGCTCCGGCTCCTCGACCGGAAGGAATGCCTCGCCCGCATCCTGCCGCCCGCCGGCATCGTCCAGGCGAGCGACCACATCGCGGAGCACGGCGAGGCGTTTTTCAATGCCGCATCCGAGATGGGGCTCGAGGGGATGATCGCGAAGCGCGCCGACAGCGCCTATACGGGCAAGCGATCGTCCGACTGGGTCAAGATCAAGTGCCAGCGCCGGCAGGAGTTCGTGATCGGCGGCTATGCCGAGCCGCGCGGCGGCGACCGGCATTTCGGCGCGTTGCACGTCGGCGTCTACGAAGGCGATCAGCTCCGGCACGTGACGCGCGTCGGGAGCGGCTTCGACGGGGCCATGCAAGACCATGTGTGGCAGCTTCTCCAGCCGCTGGCCCGCGCGGAGTCGCCCTTCGGCACGACGGGGCCGACCGGTCGCGGCAATCACTGGGTGGAGCCGAAGCTGGTGTGCGAAGTGCGCTTCACCGAGTGGACCGCGGACGGGGGCGTGCGCCATCCGATATTCATCGGGCTGCGTACCGACCGGAAGCCCGAGGAGATCCGGCGCGAGGGCGGGCCGGAGAGCGACGCCGCTCCGGAGCCGGACGATGCTGACTCCGGGACCGGCCCAGGCTCCTCCGCCGGTCCGCCGAGTGCGCCGACGCCGGCCGCCGAGCCGCGCGAGGTCCGCCTCTCCAATCTGCGCAAGGCGTTCTGGCCGGACGAGGGCTACACCAAGGGCGACCTCGTCGCCTACTACGACACGATCGCCCCGCTCATGTTGCCCTATCTGCGCGATCGGCCCGTGGTGCTCACCCGGTACCCGGACGGCATCAAAGGGAAGTCGTTCTTCCAGAAGGACGCCCCGGTGTTTGTCCCCGACTGGATGCGCATCGAATTGGTCTACTCCAAGGACTCCGATCGCGACATCCGCTTCTTCGTCCTCGACGATGAAGAGTCGCTCCGGTATGTGGCGAACCTGGGCACGATTCCAATCCACATGTGGAGCGCCCGGTCCGGCTCGCTCGAGCGCCCCGACTGGCTGGTGCTCGACCTCGATCCCAAGGGTGCGCCCTTCTCGCACGTCGTCGAGATCGCGCGAAGCCTGCATCGGCTGCTGGAAGAGCTGGAGCTGCCGAGCTACCCGAAGACATCGGGCCAGGCCGGGCTCCACATCCTGATCCCGCTGGGCCGGCGCTACACGCACGAGGAGTGCAAGACCTTCGCGCGCGTGCTTGCGTCGCTGGCGTTGGAGGCGAATCCCGAGATCGCCACGCTCGCGCGTCCTCTCCATGCACGCGGCGGCAAGGTCTACGTCGACTGGGGGCAGAACGGGCACGGCATCACCATCGTCGCGCCCTTCTCGCTCCGGCCCATCCCGGGCGCGCCGGCGTCGTGTCCGCTCCAGTGGAGCGAGGTGAACGGGAAGCTCGACCCCGCGAAATTCACGATCCGGACGCTGCCCAAGCGGTTCGAGAAGATGGAAGACCCGCTCGCGGGCGTGATGGGGAAAGGGGTCAACATCGGCGTCGCGATCGCGGCGATCGAGGAGCGATTGAAGCGCAAGGCGAAGCGGAAATGACGAAGGCCGCGCATCCCAGGAGCGCCGAGCCCGTCGGCGGCGCCATCCGCGTATCCGGAGGCATCGATGTCTCGACGCTGCTGCTCCAGCCAGCGCGGCAGACCGCCCTCTATGTGCTCGCCCACGGCGCGGGCGCCGGAATGCGGCACCCGTTCATGGAATCGATCGCGCAGCGCCTCGCCGCGCATGGAATCGGCACCCTGCGCTATCAGTTCCCCTACACGGAGCAGGGAAGCCGGCGGCCCGATCCCGAGCCGCTGCTGCTCGCCACCGTCCGCGCCGCGGTCGCGGCGGGGCGCGAGGCGGCGGGCACCCTCCCGCTCCTGGCCGGCGGCAAGTCGATGGGCGGACGCATGACTTCGCGGGCCGCCGCATCCGAGGCGCTTCCCGGAGTCGCGGGGGTAGTCTTTCTCGGGTTCCCGCTCCACCCGGCTGGGCAGCCCGGCGTCTCGCGCGCCGAGCACCTCGCGCGGGTCGACATTCCGATGCTGTTTCTCCAGGGAACCCGCGATACGCTTGCCGACCTCACGCTGCTGGGGCCGGTCGTCGAGCGACTGGGGGACCGCGCCACCCTGCGCGTGATCGAGCAGGCCGACCACTCGTTCCACGTCTTGAAGCGCAGCGGTCGGACCGATGAGCAGGTGTTGGACGAGCTGGCCATAGCGACGGCCGAATGGCGGGAGAGCCTGACGTGAGCGTTGACGTGCGGATCGGTACCAGCGGCTACTCCTATGCCGAGTGGAAGGGGAACTTCTACCCCGAGAAGATGGCCGCGAAGGACATGCTGCGCTTCTACGCCGAGCGCTTTCCCACGGTCGAGATCAACAACACCTTCTACCGGATGCCGAAAGAGGCGTTGCTTGCGGGCTGGGCCGAGCAGGTGCCGGAGAGCTTCACGTTCGTGATCAAGGCATCCAAGCGGATCACGCACGACAAGCGGCTCAAGGAGTGCGGCGAGCTGCTCGCGTATCTCTTCGGGGTCACGTCGACGCTGGGCTCGCGGCTCGGGCCGCTCCTGTTTCAGCTTCCCCCGAACTTCAAGAAGGACGTGCCGCGTCTCAAGAGCTTCTTCGAGGAGATGCCCGAGCGCCGGCGCGTGGCGGTCGAGTTCCGGCATGCATCCTGGTTCGATGACGAGGTCTACGAGACCCTGCGCGGCCAGCGCGCCGCGCTCTGCGTGGCGGACACGGGGGAAGAGCCCGCCGCCCCGCTCGTCGCTACCACCGATTGGGGGTATCTTCGCCTGCGGCGCGAGGACTTCAGCGACAAGGATCTGCGCGACTGGGCCCGGCGTATCCGCGAGCAGCCGTGGGGCGACGCGTACGTGTTCCTGAAGCACGAGGAAGAGGGGAAGGGCCCGAAGCTCGCGGCCCGGCTGACGGAGTTCTGCCGCGGGTAGGGTGGCCCGCGGAGATCGAGGCATGGACGCGCGGTGAAGCTCGAGACCGGCACCCTGAGGCTTTCGGCCACCGACCTCGCGAACCACCTCGCCTGCCGCCACCTGACCGGCCTGGATCGAGGTGTCGCCGAGGGCCGGTGGAAGCCGCCGGATTGGTTCAGGCCCGAGGCAGCCCTGCTCCGCGAGCGGGGCCTCGAGCACGAGCGCGCGTACCTCGCTCACCTCGAGCGGCAGGGACGGCGGATCACGCGCGTCGACGAGGAGATCGAAGGCCGGCGCGCGCTCGAGCTGACGGTCGCCGCGATGTACGCGGGAGCCGAGGTGATCGCGCAGGCGACGCTGGCGGTCGGGCGCTGGCTCGGACGGGCCGACATCCTGCTTCGCGTGGAGCGCCCGAGCGGGCTCGGCGCGTGGTCCTACGAGGCGCTCGACACGAAGCTGGCGCGTGAGACGAAGGCCGGCGCCGTCCTCCAGCTCTGCCTCTATTCGGAGCTCTTGGGCGAGATCCAGGGAGTCGTGCCGGAGCGCATGCACGTGGTGCCGCGGCGGCCCGACTTCCCGCTCGACACCTACCGCGTCGAGGATTACCTCGCCTACTACCGCCTCGTGCGCCGCCGCCTCGAAGCCGCGGTCGACGCGGTCGAGGGGAACGGCGCCACCACCTATCCCGATCCGGTGCCGCACTGCGAAATCTGCCGCTGGTGGCCGCGATGCGATCGGCAAAGGCGCGCCGACGACCATCTCTCGCTCGTGGCCGGGCTCTCGCGCCTTCAGGCGCGCGAGCTCAAATCCCGCGAGGTCACGACGCTCGCGGCACTCGCGGCGGAGCCGTTGCCCATTCGCTGGAAGCCGGCCCGCGGCGCCAAGGACGGCTACGGCCGCGTTCGGGAGCAGGCGCGCATCCAGCTCACCGGCCGGACCGAGCACCGACATCTGCACGAGCTCCTTCCCATAGCGCCGGGACGCGGGCTCGCCTGCCTGCCCGCTCCCTCGCCGGGCGACCTGTTCCTCGACCTCGAGGCCGATCCCTACGTCGACGAGGGCGGGCTTGAGTACCTCTTTGGTTGGGCTGTCGCGGACGATCCTCCGCCCGGGACGCTGGAGCTGGAAGTGCGTCCGCCCGTCTACCACAGCCGCTGGGCGCTCGACCGGGCGGCCGAGCGCCGCGGCTTCGAGACGCTGATGGACGCGATCATGGGTCGCTGGGCGCTCGACCCGAACATGCACGTCTATCACTACGGCGGGTACGAGACGGGGGCGATCAAGCGGTTGATGGGCCGACACGCCATGCGCGAGGCCGAAGTCGATCGCCTGCTGCGGGCGGGGCGCTTCGTGGATCTGCACGCCCTCGTGAAGCAGTCGTTGCGTGCGAGTGTCGAGGAATACTCCATCAAGAAGCTCGAGGCGTTCTACGGTTTCGAGCGCAAGCAGCCGCTCGAGGAAGCCGGCGCCGCCCTGCGCGTGATTCAGGGGAGCTTGGAGCTGGGCACGGCGGTCGCCGCGGAAGACGAGAGCGCGCGCATCGTGGAAGCCTACAACCGCGAGGACTGCCTTTCGGCTCGCGCCTTGCGCGACTGGCTCGAGGTCCTGCGCGCCGGCGCGGAGGCCGGCGGCGTCGAGATTCCGCGGCCGGCCGAGGAATCCGGCGACCCGAACGAGGCGATCGGCGATCGGGAGCGCCGCACGCTCGAGCTGGCGGGGCGACTCCTGGCCGGAGTACCTGTGGAGGCCGAGGAGCGTTCCGAGGAGCAGCAGGCGGTATGGCTTCTCGCCCACATGCTCGACTTTCATCGGCGCGAGGAGAAGGCGCCGTGGTGGGAGTACTACCGCCTGCGCGAGCTGCCGGACGAGGAGCTGCTCGACGAGACGTCGGCGCTCGCGGGACTCGAATTCGCCGAGCATCTCCCGGCGAGCGGCCGTACCGCGGTGGATCGATACCGTTTCCAGGCCCAGGAGACGAGGATCCGAGAAGGCGACAAGCTCCACCTGCCGCTCCCGGACGGGCGCCGGTTCGGCGAGGTGGAGAGGATCGATTTCGCGGCGCGCACGCTCGACGTGAAGAAGAACGCTGTGTGCGCCGCGCATCACCCGGCCAGCGTCTTCGCGCACGATACCAGGGCATCGAAGGTGCAGGCGGATTCGCTCCTGCGACTCGGCGACTGGGTGGCCGCGCACGGCATCGACGCGCCCGGCGAGTACCGGGCCGCGCGCGACCTGCTGCTCCGGCGCACGCCGCGGCTTACCGTTCCAGTGAAAGGGCCGCTCGAAATGCCTGGGGAAGGAGGCGTGCGCGCGGCGCGCCGGCTCGCGCTTCTTCTGGATCGCGGCACCCTCGCCGTTCAGGGTCCGCCCGGATCGGGCAAGACCTTTACCGGAGCCCGCATGATCTGCGACCTCGTCCGGGCGGGGAAACGGGTGGGAGTCTGCGCGGTGAGCCACAAGGTGATCGTGAATCTCTTGAAGGAGGTCGTGAAAGCCGCCGAGGAGGAGAACGTTTATGCCCCCTGTCTCCGCAAGGCGGAGGAGGATGCCGTAGGCGAACCCGGCATCGCGGTGACCGACGACAACGTCGCCGTTCTGGCCGCGCTTCGGACCGGCCAGGCTCGCGTCGCCGGCGGCACCGCGTGGCTGTGGGGCAGGAAAGAGTATTCCGAGTCCGTGGATGTCCTGTTCGTGGACGAGGCCGGGCAGATGTCCCTTGCGAACGTGCTCGCGATCGCCCCGTGCGCGAAGAGCCTGGTTCTGCTCGGCGATCCGCAGCAGCTCGAGCAGCCGATCCAGGGCTCTCATCCCGAAGGCACCGCGGTCTCGGCGCTCGAGCACGTCTTGGATGGCGCCCAGACGATCGCGGACGACCGCGGGCTCTTCCTCGAGGAGACCTGGCGGCTCCCGCCCGCCATATGCGGGCTCACGTCCGAGCTCTTTTACGAGCGACGGCTGCACCCGCGCGCGGGCGTCGAGCGGCAGGTGCTCCTCGGTGACGTTCCGTTCGCGGGCTCGGGGTTGTGGTTCGTTCCGGCCCGGCACGATGCGAATCAGGGTGCCAGCCCAGAGGAAGTGGAAATCGTCGCCGAGCTGGTGAGGACGCTGATGGAAGGCGGCGTTCGATGGCGCGATCGGGACGGCCGTGAGAGCCCGCTCGGCCTGGGCGACATCCTCGTGATCGCCCCCTATAACGCGCAGGTCGCCGACCTGACCGCGCGGCTTCCAGCTGGGGCGCGCGTCGGCACGGTGGATCGATTTCAGGGGCAGGAGGCGCCGATCGTGATCTACTCCATGACGACGTCGACGCCTGAGGACGCCCCGCGGGGCATGGAGTTCCTCTACAGCCCCAACCGCTTCAACGTGGCCACGTCGCGCGCGCAATGCGTTTGCATCGTGGTGGGAAGCCCGCGCCTCTTCGAGCCGGACTGCCAGAGCCCCAGACAGATGAAGCTCGCGAACGCCTTCTGCCGATTCCTGGAGGTGGCTCGGGAGGTGCGCATCGGTCCGCGGGCTGCTATTCTCTAGCCATGGCAAGATTCCTTGTTAAGACCGAGCCCTCGACCTACTCGTTTGACGACCTTCAACGCGACAAGCGCACGGTGTGGGACGGAGTGTCGAACCCGGTCGCCCTGAAGTACCTCGCCACGATCCGCAAGGGCGATACCGTGATCGTGTACCACACCGGGGACGAGAAGCAGGCCGTGGGGCTGGCGGTCGCGACCTCGGATGCCTACCCGGACCCCAAGCTCAAGGATCCAAAGCGGCCGGTGGTGGACCTCGCGGCCGAGAGAGGGTTGCCCCAGCCGGTGACGCTGGCGCAGGTGAAGGCCGACGTCGTGCTCAAGGGCACCGAGCTGGCGCGCCTGCCCCGGCTATCGGTCATGCCGTTCAGCGAAGCTCATTTTCGACGCCTGCTGAAGCTCTCGGGAGCGTAGGGGGCGGGGAGTCGGGTGGGTCGCATCTCACAACAGAAGGGGTAGCACGATGTGCAGGAACATCCGGACGTTGTTCAACTACTCGCCAACCGCTACGGATGAAGAGGTCCGCGCCTCCGCACTCCAGTTCGTCAGGAAGGTCAGCGGGTTTACCAAGCCGTCGCTCGCCAACCAGGCGGCATTCGACCGCGCCATCGATCAGGTCGCCCACGCCGCGCGAACGCTGCTCGATTCGCTGACCACCACGGCGCCCCCGAAAGACCGGGACACCGAAGCGGCCAAGGCCCGGATGCGCGCGGCCGAGAGGTTTGGAGCCGCGCGGGGCTGACTGGTGAATCGAGGATCTACTTCGCCAGATTAAAGAGCGGCGAAGGCACCCAGCCTTCGTTGCCCAGCTCGTCGGAGACCTTCCACCAGATGCCGTCCTTCTCGCCAGTCGGATAGAGCATCGTTCCGGCGTCGAGCTCGCGGACCACCTTCGATTTGTTGTCTGCCTTCTCGTACAACCTTCCGGGCTTTGCCATCGTGACGGACTGGGAAACATTGGCCGCCTTGGCGTCGGGCGTATTCTTCTGGACCTCCTCGATGAGCTTCTTGAATGCGTCGAGATAGGCCATCGCCACGACCTGTCCGATCTCGGTGTTCGCGTAGCTGCTCGCGCCCGCCGCGGCGAACGCTCCGAAGTAGCCTCCGCCTCCCGCGCCCCACCCGACGTTGGTCTTCTTCGCGTGCCCCTGCACGATGGCCACCTGCTCGGTCGAGCGCACGTCCGTCAACGTGAGCACCACGTCCGCGGTCTTGCTCTTCAAATTGACTCCGCCGACAACCGCGCCAACGCCGTGCCCAACCAATCCGCCAAGGGCCGCACCGAAGTGCTTGCCGCCCGAGTTGGCGTTCTTGTTCACGATGTCCGGAACCAACACGTAATCGGCGGCCTTCATCTGGCCTTTGCCTACGTTCGATCCCACGCGCATCTCACCACCCGAAGCGAGCGCGCGCTCCTTCTCGGCGGCAGCCAGGCCCTTGCCGCGATCGAGCAGCGTGAAGCATTTGCACTCGTTGGCATATACCTTGATCAGGGCTTCCGGGGATTCCAGGTTGTATGCGAGCCACCACTTCGTCTCCGGCTCGAGCACGGACATGGTCCCGATCTTCTTGTCGCAAGTTGGAATCTGGGGTCCTTCCTCGTCTTTGGCGAGGGCCGGGGAATTTGTTGCCGCCAGGGAGAATGCTAAAAGAAGCGGAGCGAGGAAGCGGGCCTGCGAGCTGAACCGGATCATGTCGATACCCCCCGTGATTGAAGCGCTGTCCATCCGCAGCCCGGCCATGCGGCGCGAGCCTCAAGAGCGATAAAGCGGCGAACTCAGCGTGGTATGCTCACGCGATACCCGGAGGGTGTCAATGTCAGACTACGTCCGCTGGGAGCGCGGATGAGTGTGATTCGAGGGGATTGGGGGGACCAGGGGCCCCAGCGTGAGGCCGGGGCCCTGGCGATCAATTCAGCGGTGCTAGCTCAACGATGGTTCGACACGCTCAGCTGCGTGGCGCTTGAATCAGGCGCGGAGCTGGCCCGCGTGTTCGCGGCCTGCGGCTCGCTTGGCCGTGGCGCCGGCGCTTGAGGCTGATGCTCTTCCGCCGGGATCGGTTGACCGATGGCCGCAAGGACTTTCAGCTTCACGTCTTGAACCCCCGCGAAGCCGGCGAGCGCATCCGGTCCCATAAGGAGACTCCATCCGGCCGCGACCGCAGCCGCCAGCGCCAACAGCATCGCCAGCCTGCCGGCTCGAGCGCCTCGCCGGAGCGAGCGCAAATCTCGCTCGGTGATGCTCGCGGCCTCATCGAGGTCGACCCGACCTTCCCAATTGTCTCTCATGAACCATTCCTCCCTTCTCGTGGGGCGACCGCGCCATGTTGACAGAACGCGGCCGCGGCATGATCTCAATAGACTCAAGCTGCGTGCCAGCGGCGCAGGTGACGGTGGGGAAGGTGGGCCGAACCGTAAACCCGGCTGAGATTTGGGGCAACGCGCGATGAGTGTGTGTTAGAGGTCTCCTGTCCGGGAATCTACGGCCCTCAACTGTACCGGAGATGACCAGGGCGACCGAGATGGGACACTGAAAGGAGCGTCAATGCAACTGGGCATGATCGGGCTCGGTCGGATGGGGGCCAACATGGTTCGGCGGCTGACTCGCGCCGGACACGAATGCGTGGTGTTCGATCGATCGCGAGAGGCGGTCCAGGGCTTGGAGCGGGAAGGCGCCGCCGGCGCCCGGTCGCTCGATGACTTCATGAAGAAGCTCGCGGCGCCGCGCACCGTTTGGATGATGCTCCCGGCGGCCGTGGTGGACGGAGCGATCGGCGAGTTGGCACCGCATTTGAATCGAGCCGACATCATCGTGGACGGAGGAAACTCGTACTACATCGATGACCTCCGCCGATCGAAGGATCTGGCGGCGAAGGGAATTCACTATGTCGACGTCGGCACGAGCGGCGGGGTCTGGGGCCTGGAGCGGGGGTATTGCCTGATGATCGGTGGAGAGCCCGCGCCGGTGAAGCATCTCGATCCGTTGTTCGAGGCGCTCGCACCCGGCATCGGGTCGGCGCCCCGCACGCCGGGTCGCGCGGCAAAGGGAAGCACCGCGGAGCAAGGCTACCTTCACTGCGGCCCGAGCGGCGCCGGCCACTTCGTCAAGATGGTCCATAACGGGATCGAGTATGGCCTCATGGCCGCGCTGGCCGAGGGACTCAATATCCTGCACCACGCCGACGCCGGACGGCACAAACAGGAGCACGATGCGGAGACCGCGCCCCTCCGGGAGCCGGAGCGCTACCGTTACGATTTCAACGTGGGGGAGATCTCGGAGTTGTGGCGGCGGGGGAGCGTCGTCGCCTCGTGGCTGCTCGATCTGACGGCCTCCGCGCTGGCCGAGGACTCAGGCCTCGCCAAATTCTCGGGTCGCGTCTCGGATTCGGGCGAAGGCCGGTGGACGATTCACGCGGCGATCGACGAGGGCGTGCCTGCTCCCGTGCTCTCCATGGCGCTCTACCAGCGCTTCTCCTCTCAGGGCGCTGCGGACTACGCCGACAAGCTTCTCTCCGCGATGCGCGCGGCATTCGGCGGCCACCAGGAGAAGGCGTGAGCCACGCAAAGGCGGACGCGCTGGTGCTCTTCGGAGTCACGGGCGATCTTGCGTACAAGAAGATTTTCCCCGCGCTGCAGCGCATGGTCCGCTCCGGAATCCTCGATGTGCCCGTGATCGGTGTCGCGCGGGGTGGCTGGACACTCGACCGCCTGCGGGAACGGATGCGCGAGAGCGCCGAGGAGCATGGCGGCGTGGACCCGGAGGCGTTTCCCCGACTGATGAAGCTGCTTCGCTACGTCGAGGGGGACTACTCCGATCCTTCGACGTTCGAGTCACTGCGCGCGGCGCTCGGGGCCGCCAAGGCACCACTCCACTACATGGCCATTCCTCCCGAGCTGTTCGAGGAGGTTGTGAGACAGCTCGAACACTCGGGTTGTCGCACGGGAGCCCGTCTCGTCCTCGAGAAGCCGTTCGGCAGAGATCTCGCCTCGGCGCGACGGCTCAATGCCGTCCTTCACAGATGCTTCGGCGAGCGGGACATTTTCCGGATTGACCATTACCTCGCCAAGGACTCGGTCCAGAACCTGATCTTCTTCCGCTTCGCGAACACGTTCCTGGAGCCGATCTGGAATCGCCTCTACGTCGAGTCTGTCCAGATCACGATGGCCGAGAACTTCGGCATCGGCGGCCGCGGAGCTTTCTACGACAAGACGGGGGCGATTCGCGACGTGATCCAGAATCACCTCCTCCAGATCTTGTCGAACGTGGCCATGGAGCCGCCGCCGGGCAACCAGGACACGGAGCGACTTCGCGACGAGAAGGTCAAGGTGCTGAAATCGATTTCCCCGCTCGAGCCCGGGCATGTGGTCCGCGGTCAATTCCGGAACTACCGCGCCGAGGCGGGAGTCGCGCCCGATTCGACTATGGAAACGTTCGCGGCCGTTCGGCTCGAGGTGAATTCGTGGCGCTGGCAGGGGGTGCCGTTCTTCATCCGTGCCGGCAAGTACATGCCCGTCACCTTGACCGAGGTCGTGGCGAAGCTGCGCCGCCCACCGCCGATCGTCCAAGGGGTCGATCTCACCTCCAATCACGTCCGCTTCCGGTTGAGCCCCGAATTCATCATCGCCCTAGGTGCGACGGTGCGCGAATCCGGCCACAAGACCGCCTTTCGAGACGTGGAGCTTGTGGCGACGCACGAGCAGGACGGCACCGAGAGCGATCCCTACGAAGAGCTGCTCGGGGACGCCATCATGGGAGAGACGTTCCGTTTCGCGCGGCAGGACTACGTGGAGGAGGCCTGGCGCATCGTCGACCCGGCGCTCCTCGGCGATCCGCCGGTGCGCGAATACGAACGCGGCACGTGGGGACCGAAGGAAGCTGAGACGCTCGTTCCCGGCGGCTGGTTTCAGTGACGGTCGAAGTCCTGGCGGACGCCGAGGCTGTCGCTCGCCGGGCGGCGGATGTGATCGCGGAAGTGGCACGGGCTTCGGTCGCCGCTCGAGGCCGATTTCTGTTCGCGACGAGCGGCGGAGAGACTCCCCGGCGCATGCTTCAGCTTCTCGCGAAGGAAGACATTCCTTGGTCCGACGTGCATCTCTTTCAGGTCGACGAGCGGGTGGCGCCGGCCGGGAGCCCCGATCGCAATCTGACGCAGCTGCTTGAAAATCTGGTCGCGCGCATTGAGCTCCCCCCCGGGCACCTCCACGCGATGCCGGTCGAGGAGACGGATCTGGAATCCGCGGCGAAGCGCTACGCCGCCACGCTTCAGGAAGTCGCAGGCAATCCCGCGACGCTTGACCTCGTGCATCTCGGGCTCGGGGCCGACGGTCACACTGCCTCGCTTGTTCCAGGCGACCCCGCGCTCGAAATTGACGACGCCGATGTCGCGGTGTCGGCTCCGTATCAGGGGTACCGGCGCATGACCCTTACCCTGCCGGCCTTGAATCGGGGCCTGCGCGTCCTCTGGGTCGTCACCGGAGCAGGGAAGGCGGAGGCTCTCGCGCGCCTGCGCCGCGGCGATCGCTTGATTCCAGCGGGCCGCGTTCGGGGCGATCGCACGGTGGTCGTAACGGACACCCCCTAACCTCTCTCTCACGCGCCTCTTGGCGCCTTGCCGCGAATAAGGTGGCACCGCGCAAATTATTGAGATATCTTATCTTATGTAGTCAGATTCAAGATTCACATCCACCCAGCCGAAGTTGCCTGCCAGACACCGCGGGTGGCGCCTCAGGCCGGCCCTGGAATCCAAGCAGGACGGTCGATCCCCGTGAAGGCGGAAATCCCGCGATTACGGGTCCAAACGGCAGAAGGCCTGCGCTTTGTAGAACCAAGTTCTGGAGCGCCCGCAATCGAATCGGCCCGCGTCGCACCCCTCCCTACACCAGTCCAATCGCCATCGGGGCAACGCCCCGCCAGCATCCGCCGCCATGAACGGGCATTGTTCCGATCGTTCGCGTGTGCGGTCGGCTTGGACTAGGAAGGAATCGCATCGTGTCCCTCAAGATGAGCGAGTTTCACGGAATTGAACCGAGCCAGGTCACCACGCTTGGCGTCGCCGGCATCGAGAACACCGATGACCTGATGAAGATCTGGAGCGACAAGGAGAAGCGTGCGGGCCTTGTGGCCAGCACGGGTATTGCAGAGGAGAACTTCATGAGGTTCGCGGCCATGGCTCGCCTTGGGCGCGTGAAGGGGATGGCTCTGCAGCACCTCGACGTCCTCGTCGCCGCCGGAATCGACGGACCGAAGCGACTCTTCAAGTACACGCCGGAGACGCTGGTGAAGCATCTGGGCGAGGTGGCGGCCGAGAAGAAGCTGGCGGGCCCGATCCCAACGCTTCAAGAGATCACGTCCTGGTTTGATAACCCGAAGCCGGAAGCGAACGGGAGACCGGCCTCGAGCCCAACACCCGAAGGGAGCCCAGCGTGACCTACAAGATGAGCGAGTTTCAGGGCATCAATCCGGAACAAGTCGAGAAGCTCCGGGAAGCCGGCATCGAGAACTCGGACGACATGATGCGCGTGTGGGCCGATCAGCCCAAGCGTATCGCGCTCGCGACGCAGACGGGCATCGCTCTTGACCACTTCACGGACCTGGTTGGGATGTCGAGACTCGCGCGCGTGAAGAACGTGGGACCGAAGTACGTTGGCGTGCTCGTGGCCGCGGGAATCGACGGTCCGAGGAGTCTCTTCGAGCACACGCCGGAATCGCTGGTGAAGCGCCTGGGCGAGGTTGCCACGGAGAAGAATCTAACGAGCCCGGTGCCGACGCTGGAGCAGGTCAGGCCGTGGTTCACGGATCAGATCTCGGCAGCCACTGCCGCAAAGTAGCGCGGCGGTGGGGGAGGCGCCGCCTTAGCGACATCTCGATCGAAAGAAGCGCCTCCCTTCTCAATCTCGGCCACGACCGAAAGATCGTGGCCGAGTTCATTTTGCTCGCTTGATCGCCGGAGGCTCGCCAACGCGATACAGGTTGAACGATCGCTCCGACCCCGTCAGGGTTGCTACCCATGAGCCTCGACGACCAGGAACGAGCCCGAGTCCTGACGCTGCTCCGGGCATACGGATGGAACGCAACTTCGTTCCAGGTTCTTGAGCCCGGATTTCGCTACTGGTTCGACGGGGAAGACGCGTGCGTCGGGTACGTCGATACCGGCAAGGCGTGGGTCGTCGCCGGCGCGCCCATCGCGCCGCGCGAGCGCCTCCGGGACGTCGCCCAATCGTTCTCAGCACTCGCCTCCACGGCCGGCAAGCGCGTGGCATTCTTCGGCACGGAGTCGCGCTTCCAGGAAGCGGTCGGATGGCACGGCCTGCGAATCGGAGATCAACCGGTGTGGGCCCCCGAGGACTGGGACGCGACCCTCCAGCGCAGCCGCTCGCTTCGCGAGCAGCTTCGCCGCGCACGCGCGAAGGGGGTGAAGGTCCGGAGGCTCGACGCGGTCGAGCTCTCCCCCGGGCATCCGATGCGAGATCGGGTCGACGCCCTTATCGCACGGTGGCTTCACACGCGCCCGATGGCCCCGATGGGATTCCTCGTTCAGGTGCACCCGTATACGTTTCCCGAGGAGCGGCACTCCTTCGTGGCCCAGCTCGGGGAGCGCGTGGTGGGCTTTCTCGGTGTCATTCCCATCTACGCGCGGGGCGGATGGTTCTTCGAGGATTTTCTGAGCGACCCGATCGCCCCGAACGGCACGGTCGAGCTGCTGATCGACGCGGGGATGCGAGCGGCCGCGGCGAATGGGATTCCCTACGCGACGCTGGGACTCGTGCCCCTCGTGGGCGAAGTCGGTGTCCGCATTCGCGCCGTCCGCCGCTGGGGCATGCTGCTGTTCGACTTCGACGGGCTGCGCGCATTCAAGGGGAGATTCAGGCCCCGCGCCTGGGATCCGATCTACCTCTCCTATCCGCCGGGGGGATCGAGCTGGGGCGCCATCATCGACGCCCTGACCGCGTTTTCGAGGGGCGGGCTCTTGGCGTTCGGCGCGCAGACGTTGCTACGAGGGCCCGCCATCGCCATACGCGTGCTCGCGGTCCTTCTGGCGCCTTGGACGCTTCTGCTATCACTGCCCGTGAGCCGGGCGTGGTTTCCGTCCGAGGCCTCCCGGTGGGGATGGGTGATCTTCGATATCGCGGTGTGCGTCGCCCTGTATCGGTTGAGCGAGCGGTGGAACCGACGGCTTGCGACCGTGCTCGCGACCGCGATTGCGCTCGACGCCGTCCTCACCCTGTTCCAGGCTGTGTTCTACGATCTTCCCCGACACCATACGCCGTTGGACCTCGGGGTGATCCTCGTCGCAGTGATGGCGCCCACGGCCGCGACGATCCTCTTGTGGATCGGCCGCGCCCATCGAGGTTCGGTGGGTGGCTAGGGAACCGACGCTCCACTATGGAAGACGCTCCAGTGAGGTTCGCGCCGGAGAGGAACCGGTGCTACTATTCGTCCTCCATGACCCTCGCCTCGATGTTCCGACCCGGGCGCCTCTCTCTGGCAGCCCTGGCCGCAGTCATCTTGGCTGCTGCGCTGGCCCGGACCGCGTGCGCCACGCCCTCCACGACCTTCTGGGCCCCATCCACGCCGTTTGTACAGCCGCTCGGAGTGCTTCACGTGACGTACGACACCTATTTCGGGTCGAAGGCGGCCTATCCCATCGACCTGGGGCTAACCATGGGAGTGCTTCCGGGGAAGCGTCTCCAGTCCGAGATTGGCTTCGACTTGCTCTACCCAAGCATCGCGGGATCCAGTGCGATCGACCTGCCCCTCGTCCTCAATGCGAAAGTGGGGGCTCCCGAGGATACGTACTTCAAGGGCCAGCCGGGATGGTCGGCCGGGATCTTCGGAGCGGGCCTCAAGAAGGGATTCAATGACCAGAACGTGCTGGGCGCCATGATCGGGAAGACGCTGCCGCGATTCGGAGCGGCCTCGATCGGCGGGTATTACGCTCTGAACAAGGATCTGTTCCGCTCGGCCAGCGGGAAGGCGGAGCGGAGCGGCTTGATGGCGGGCTGGCTGTCGCCCCCCATCGATGTGCCACGCATCGACAAGATCGTCCTGGCCTGGGACCTCCAGACCGGAAAGAATGCCCTCGGCGCGACCGGGGGCGGCGCCTACCTGTATTTCACGCCGGCGATTGACCTCCTGATCGGCCCCGTCTTCTTCTTCGAGGATGAGCTGCAGCCCGGCGCCTCGAAGTCGCTCTGGACCGCGCAGCTCGACGTCGATCTGGATCTGTTGGCGGGCAGCAAGAAATGAAGTCCGGCAACCTAGTTCGGCCCATTTGACCTAGGAGGGAAGCTCCGTGCTGCGACTCGACACCGGTAATACCGCCTTCATGCTCCTGTGCAGCAGCCTCGTGATGCTCATGACCCCCGGCCTCGCCTTCTTCTACGGCGGGCTGGTCGGCCGCAAGAACGTGCTGGCGATCATGATTCAGAGCTTCGTCTCGCTCTGCTGGACCACGGTGATCTGGTTCGTCTGCGGCTACTCCCTTTGTTTCTCCGGCGACGTCGGCGGCGTGATCGGCAACTTGGACATGGCCTTCATGCGCGGCGTCAATCTGATGACGCCCTCGCCCAACGACAGCATCCCGCTGATCGTGCACATCGCCTACCAGATGATGTTCGCGATCATCACCCCCGCTCTCATCACGGGGGCCTTCGCCAACCGCGTGACCTTCAAGGCGTACTTCATCTTTCTCACGCTTTGGCTGCTCTTCGTGTACTTCCCGTTCGTGCACATGGTTTGGGGCGGTGGCCTGCTCGCGAAGTGGGGCGTTCTGGACTTCGCCGGCGGCATCGTGGTGCACAACATCGCGGGCATCGCGGCGCTCGCTTCGGTACTCTACGTCGGGCGGCGCCGCGTGCAGGACAAGGGTCCGCACAGCATTCCGCTTGTGGCGCTCGGCACGGGGCTTCTCTGGTTCGGCTGGTACGGATTCAACGCCGGCAGCGAATTCCGGGTCGACGCCGTGAGCGCAACCGCCTTCCTCAATACCGACCTCGCCGCTTCATTCGCGGGGATGGCGTGGTTCGCGGTCGAATGGATGTCGGGAGCGAAACCGAAATTCCTGGGACTCCTCACCGGCTCCGTGGCCGGGCTGGCCACAATCACGCCCGCCGCGGGCTTTGTCTCCCCCGCCAGCGCGGCGATCATCGGCATCGTTTCGGGCGTGGTTTGCTTCTACGCCGTGGCGCTCAAGAACAAGCTCCACTGGGACGATGCGCTCGACGTGTGGGGGGTGCACGGCGTGGGCGGCTTCATCGGCATTGTCATGCTCGGCATCTTCGCGACCAAGGCCTACAACCCTGCGGGCACCAACGGGCTTCTCGCGGGCAATCCTGTGTTCTTCGTGAAGCAGTGCGTCGCCGTGCTGCTGTCGTCGGTGTGGGCCTTCGCCTTCACGCTCGGCATGCTCTGGCTGATCGACCGGGTCACCCCGGTCAAGGTGGGGGCAGGTGCCGAGGAAGTCGGCCTCGACGAGGCGCTCCACGGCGAGACGGCATACGAGGCGCTGTAGGGGTGACGCTGACCCGCGGCACTTGGCTTGGACCGTACGAGATCGTCGGACCTCTGGGCGCCGGAGGCATGGGCGAGGTCTACCGCGCGCGCGACACGCGGCTCGGGCGAGACGTCGCGATCAAGGCGCTGCCGCCCGCGTTCGCCGCGGACCCGGCGCGGCTCTCCCGCTTCCGACGCGAGGCTCAGACGCTCGCTTCCTTGAATCATCCGAACATCGCGGCGATCTACGGGCTCGAGGAGACCGCCGGCACGCCCCATCTCGTCCTCGAGCTGGTCGAAGGCGAGACGCTGGCCGCGCGCTTGGCGCGCGGGGCGCTGCCGCAGGGCGAGGCGCTGGCGCTGGGCATCCAGATCGCGGGCGCGATCGAGGCGGCCCACGAGCGCGGCATCGTCCATCGCGATCTGAAACCGGGGAACGTCATGATCAACCCTGGGGGAATGGCGAAGGTGCTCGACTTCGGACTCGCGAAAAGCGATCCGGGGCCGGCGAGCGGGACCATGCTCTCCGATTCGCCGACGCTCTCGGAGCATCCGGCGACGGTGGCCGGCGTGATCCTCGGCACAGCGGCCTATATGAGCCCCGAACAGGCGCGCGGCAAGCCGGTAGATCGGCGCACCGACGTCTGGTCGTTCGGCTGCGTGCTCTACGAGTGCTTTGCTGGGCGCCCAGCCTTTGCCGGCGAGACCGCGTCGGATCTGATCGCGCGAATCCTCGAGCGTGAGCCCGATTGGGCGACGATGCCGGCCGGCTCGCCGCCGAGGATCCGCGAGATTCTGCGACGCTGCCTGCGCAAGAACGCCGACGAGCGGCCGCGCGACATTCGGGACGTGCGACTCGAGCTGTCCGACATCGCCTCGGGGAGCGGAAAGGCCGCGGCGGGCCGCGAGAAATCGATCGCGGTGCTGCCGTTCGAAAACCAGAGCGGGGCCGACGACGAATTCTTCGCCGACGGCGTCACGGACGAAATCCTGAACGCGCTCGCGCAGGTCGAGGGCCTGCGCGTGGCGGCGCGCGCGTCGTGCTTCGCGTTCAAAGGCCGGAGGGAGGACCTCCGGGCGATCGGCGAGAAGCTCGATGTGACCACGGTGCTCGAAGGGACGGTTCGCAGGGCGGGCCCGCGGCTGCGCATCACCGTGCAGCTCGCCAACGCCGCCGACGGCTACCAACTCTGGTCGGAGCGCTACGATCGCGAGATGACGGACGTCTTCGCGGTGCAGGACGAGATCGCGAGCGCCATCGCCACCCGACTGCGCGGGACCATGCATGCGGAAGCGGACCGGAGCCGCGCGCGGGGCGGCACCGAGAACCTCGAGGCGTACGAGCTGGTGCTGCGGGGCCGCGCCCTGCTGATCAAGCGTGGCCGGTTCATGCTGCAGGCGATCGCGCTCTTCGAGAAGGCGATCTCAATCGATCCGCGCTACGCGGAGCCCCTGGCGTCGCTGTCCGATTCCTACCGCCTGATGGGCACATTCGGTGTCGCCCCGTTTGCCGAGGTCATGTCGAAGTCGAAGGACCTCGCCGAGCGGGCCCTGGCGATCGATCCGAGGCTTGTTGAAGCCTGGGCGACGCTGGCGGCCGTGGAAGAGCAATACGATCGCAACTTCGCGCGCTCCGACTCGCTGTACGAGCGGGCGCTGGAGTATGAGCCGCGCAACGCGACCACGCGCGCCCAGTGGGCGCTGTGGAGGGCGATCCGCGGCGTGATGCCGGACGAAACAGCCATTGCTGAGCTTCGCCGTGCCGTTCACGACGATCCGCTCAACCCCTGGGTCGGTAGCATGCATTCCTACCTTCTCGGCATCACAGGAAGACATACGGAATCGACCGCTGAGGCGGAACGGTCGATGGGACTCGACGAGGAATCGTTCTTCGCCCGCTGGAATCTGATGCGCGCCCATGCATGGGCCGGCCGCTACGACCGCGCCATCAGGGAGGCGCCGGCATTGCTGGGGGATTCGGGTCGCCATCACTGGGCGCTCGGTCTGCTTGCGTGGACGTACGGTCGGGCGGACCGCGCGGGCCAGGCGCGCGCATGCTATGACGAGTTGGAGGGGCGCTCGCGCCACGAGTTCGTGTCGCCCTGCTGGCTCTCCGTCGCGGCTGGCTGCGCGGACCTCGAGGAGCCGGCGATTCGCTGGGCGGAGCGCGCCGTGGCTGAACGCGATCCGCTGCTGCTCTGGTCCCGCAGGCTCCCGTTTTGGGAGTACCATCGGGAGCGTCCTCAATTCAAAGAGGTCATGCGGGACGTGTGGGAGTGAGCCGCCGCCCCGGATAAGGAATCTTGTGATCGAGATCGCGCAAATCCGAGCTGCCGCCGAGCGAATCCGCGGGCGGATTCATCGCACGCCGATACTCTCCGCCTCGTCGATCGGGGAGCGAGCCGGTGTGTCGCTTCGGCTTAAATGCGAAAACTTCCAGAAGACCGGCTCGTTCAAACCCCGCGGCGCGCTGAACAAAATCCTGACGCTCTCTCGTGAGGAGCGCGCGAAGGGCCTCGTCACCGTATCGGCGGGGAATCACGCGCAGGCGGTCGCGTGGGCGGCGCGGCAGGATAAGGCACCGGCCGTCGTCGTGATGCCGACCGGAGCTTCGCAGTCCAAGCTGGACGCCGTTCGAGGGTACGGCGCCGAGGTGATTCTCCACGGCGACAGGGCCACTCTCTTCGACAGGGTCCACGAAGTCGAGCGCGAGCGAGGCGCGATATTCGTGCACCCCTTTGACGATCCGGTCGTGGTTGCCGGGGCGGGGACGGCCGGGCTCGAGATCGCGGAGGATGCTCCAGATATCGGTGCCGTTATCGTTCCCGTGGGAGGGGGCGGTCTCATGAGCGGGATCGCGTGCGCGGTCGCCGCCATGATTCCCAGGGCGAAAGTCTACGCCGTCGAGCTCCAGGCGGGCCCGGGTCTAGGACCAGCCCTTGCGGCGGGGAAGCCGGTTCCGGTACCGCGTCCGATGGACACGCTCGCCGATGGGATGTGTCCACCTTTCGTTGGTGAGATCGCGGTCGAGGTCGCGCGCCGTTTCGTGCACGAGATCATCGTCGTTTCCGAGGAAGAGATCATCGAGGCGATGCGGCTTCTCTTTACGCGCGCGAAGCTCTACGTGGAAGGCTCCGGTGCCGCGGCCGTCGCGGCGCTCCTCAGCGGAAGGATTCGGCTCCCCAGAGGGGTGCCGGTCGTTGCGTTGGTTTCTGGGGGGAACGTGGACCCGGCTCGCGCGATCGCCGTGCTCAGCGAGGAAACGCCTCCGGAAGGCCGCCGTCCACGGTGATGATGTCTCCGGTGGTATAGCGGAATCGCTCGCTCGCCAGCAGCGCCGCTAGGTCGGCGACGGTCTCAGCCGGTATGAGCGATACGCCCATGACGTTGCGCCTGCGGTACGCCTCCAGTTGATCCTCGACTGAAACGCCCCGCATGGCGGCCCGCTCTTTGACGAACTTCAAGAAGAGCGGCGTCTCGATCTGATCTGCGTTGATGGCGTTCACTCGAATGCCGTCGCCGCCCAGCTCGACGGCGGCGACCCGCATCGCCTGGAGCAGCGCTGCCTTGCTCCCACCATACGCCGCGGCGTCCCGGCCCGGCGCCATGGCGGCCTTCGATACCGACGCGACGATCGAGCCACCCAGCTGCTGGCGTCGCATGACGGACGCAGCCGACCCCATCGCCAGAACGGCGCCAATGTAATGGACATTGAGCTGATGCTGAAGATCCTCGCGCCGGATCTCGGTCACGCCCGCGAATCGGGGCGCCTGGCCCGCCGTGTAGAACAGGCTATCGAGACCGCCGAACTCGAATACCGTTCGCCGCACCAAGCGCGCGAGACTCTCGTCGTCCCGGACGTCCAGCGCGACACCAATGGCGCGGCCCGGGTACGTTGTCTTGATCCCGGCCGCTACCGCCTCGGCGGACCCGCCGTCGAGGTCAGCGACCACGACGTGCGCGCCTTCCTCGACGAAACGCCGGGCCGCAGCCTGTCCGATCCCGCTCCCGCCGCCGATCACAACCGCTATGTGGCGGGGGAGCAGCAACGAGGCTTTCTCTTTGGCGTCCTGTTCGTCAACCTTCCGCCGCTCGAGAGGCCAGTGCTCGAACTCGAAGACGTCCGCCTCGGAAAGGAACCGGAACGCGTCGATCGCCTCCGCGTTCGCGATCGTCTCGAGCACGGCCCGATAACACAGATTCGCCGTGACGGCGCTCCGCTTGTCCCGGGACGCGGTGATCATCCCGAGACCTGGTGCAAGCACGACCTTTGCCCAGTCGTCGAGCGGAGCCTCGCCATTGGTGGCGTGCCGCGCGTGATAGTCCTCGTATTCCTTCCGCTGCCGCCCGAGCTGAGAGCGGACCACCGCGGCCGTCTCCTCCGGGGGTGCGGTCGGATCGAGGTCCAGCCACGCGGGAAGCGCCCCGGCACGCAGGATGTGTTCCGGCGTCGCCATCCCGCGGCGGGCGAGCGCGGGGAGGCCTTTGTTCGCGAGAGCGGTCAGGACATCGTCGGAGTCGTCGAAATGCAGGATGACGCGGTTCGTCGATCCAAGGGCGCCGCGAACGACGGGAAGCACGAGCTCGGCGGCGCGCCGGCGAACGTCCACCGATGGGGTCGGGACCAGCTCGGCTCGCGGCGCGGTCCGACTGCGTCGCTTCGAGAGCAGGTAGTCCTCGATCACGTTCACGGCGCGGAGCAATCGCGCGTAGCACTCCCGCGAATCCTCCCCCCACACGACCAGGCCGTGATGTGCGAGCGCGAGCCCGATGGCCCCGCGCGGCAGCCGATCCACGATGCCGCTGACCGCTCGGGCCAGGGGGAACCCCGGGCGCACGTACGGCACGTATACGATTTCTCCCGCGAACAGCTCGGCAACGAGTCGCTGCGCGACAGCATCCCCCACGTTGGTGAGGCTCATCGTCGGGACGTCGTGGGTGTGCGCGATGACCCGATGGGGGAGGAGCGAGTGAAGCGGCGTCTCCACGCTCGGCGCGGGCCCTTCAGCCAGCATCGCGCGCGCCATGAATTTCATCATTTCGGCGTCGTGCATCGTCTCGATAGTCCGCAGCGTAGCCAGGGCCGCCAGCGACAGGCGCGTGAATCCCTCCGGCCCGACCGTGCGCAAATCGGTGCCGCTTCCCTTGACCAGCAACGCATCCCCTACCTTGATCGACGTGTTACCACCGCCGGGCTGCACCAGGCGGGGTTCTTGTCCGATGAGGTTCGAGAGGTAGACGAGCTGCGCGAGGTCGTCCGCGCCGGGCGCGGGCCCGGCACCCCAACGATCGTCGATTCGCGCGGAGACGCTGTGTGCGACCATGCTTGGCAGCGAGGAGTTAGGCGCCACTAGCCCGTCCGCGGGCCGGGGCTGCCGCGTCGTGGTGGACGCAGGTGAAGTCGATGAATCCGCGCTCCGGATCTGTGTGGGTGAGCTTCAGGCGCACGCGGTCGCCGACATCGAGCCCTGCCGCACCCTGCTCGATGCGGCCCTCGACCGGCGGGTCGAAAATACGCGCCCACGTCCCCTTGTCGGACGCGCCGGTGACGATTCCTTCGAATTCCTGGCCGATCCGGTCCGTGAGCAGATAGGCGGCGGCCGCCTTTCGCAGGAGGCGCTCCACCTTCTGGGCATCGTCCTCTTTCTGCGTACAGTGCGCCGCGAGCGCCTCGAGCGGGTGGCGATCGTACGGTACCGGTTGTCCGGCAAGGGCGGCCTTGACCAGCCGTTGCGTGATGAGATCTGGGTAGCGCCGGTTCGGTGCCGTGGAGTGAGTGTAGTCGTTCACCGCGAGGCCAAAGTGGCCGGTGACCTCCTGGCCCGGGAAGCTGGCTTCGTATTCGCCGCGGCCGAGCAGCTTGATGACCGATAGCGAGAGGTCAGGAAAACGGAGCGGATCCGCGGCACGTCGCCGAGTCAGGAAGTCGTGCAGAGCACTCGCGTCGGGCGTGGAAGGGAGCGGGTCGCCGAATTGCGCGGCGATGTCGACGATGCGTTGCCAGCGCTCGGGCGAGCGCACAACGCGCCGCATGACGGGGAAGCGGTGGTCCGTCAGGAACCGGGCGATGGCGCCATTCGCAGCGATCATGGAGTCCTCGATGATCTCCTTCGCGCGGTTCCTGTCCTCAGCCACGAGGCCGCTCAACGAGTCGCCGTCGAATGTGGCGCGCACCTCGATCGTCTCCAGCTCCAGCGCGCCATGTTCGTGGCGCCAGGCTTTGAGACGCTGGGCCGCGCGATCTTGAAGACGGAGGTTGTCGGCCAGTCCCGCCACGGCGGCGATCGCCGGCGGCATCCCACCCCGGCCCTCGAGCCACGCGCCAACGCTCGAATAGGCGAGCTTGGCTTGGTTCCGCACGATGGCGCGGTAGACGCTCGAAGTATCGCTCGAGCCCACGTCGCCGACCACGATCTCCACGACGACGGCCATCCGGTCCTCGCCCTGGCCGAGCGACGTGAGATTCGTGCTGAGTCGCTCGGGCAGCATGGGGAAGTTCTGCGGCACCGTGTAGATCGAGGTTGTATTGGCGCCCGCATGGCCGTCCAGAGCGGAGCCAGGCACCACCGACGCGCTCACGTCGGCAATCGCGACCAGAAGCCGGGTGCCGCCGCCAGGGACGGGTGCGGCCACGGTGAGCTGGTCAAGGTCACGCGAGTCGTCGTTATCGATGGAGCACCAGACAAGCTCCCGCAGGTCGCGTAGGTCGGGGCCGAATGGAGCCGCCGGGGCCGCAATTCGCTGCGCCTCGGCAAGTGCCGCGGCCGAAAACTCGGGCTCGAGACCTCGCGCGACCATCGCCTGCCGCGCTACGCGCAGCAATAGAGCGCGCTCTCCTTCCATCCGCACGCTCATCGCGGGTTCCTCGGAGAGGAAGTGACCGACGGCGCGATCGCCGGGGTAGTGGCCTCCATCCCAATGGCGAGCCCCTGCTTCAGGGCCTCGAGCGCCTCGCCCGGGCTGTCCACGAGATGGAACAGTTCGAGATCCTTCTCTTGGATCATCCCGTGGCGCACGAGCGCCTTGAAGTTCACGATCTCGTTCCAATAGGCAGAGCCGTACAAGAGGACGACCATGCGCCGGTCGAGCTTGCCGGTTTGCGCCAGCGTCAGAATTTCGAAGAGTTCGTCCAGGGTCCCGAAGCCTCCCGGGAACGCCACGATCGCGCGCGCTAGGTGCGCGAACCAAAGCTTGCGCATGAAGAAGTAGTGAAATTCAAGTGAGAGCCCCGGCGTGATGTAGGGATTGGGGCGCTGCTCGTGGGGCAGACCGATGTTGAGCCCGACCGTGCGCCCACCCGCCTCGGCCGCGCCCCGATTCGAAGCCTCCATGATCCCTCCGCCCCCACCCGTGCAGACGACGAAACGATGCGCTGGAGAATTCAGCCCCATGGACCACTCGGTGACCAGGCGCGCGAGCTCGCGGGCCTTGGCGAGGTACGTGCCGAGAGGGTCGTCCTCGCGCACCCTTGCAGACCCGAAAAAGACGATGGTGTCGTGGAGGCGCCGTTGCCGGAAGACATGGAGTGGCTGGAGGTATTCTGAGAGGATGCGCAGCGGCCGCCCATCCTCGCTGTCGAGGAATTCTTCGCTGCGATAAGCGAGGGGCGGTCGTGCATCCGCGGGTGACGGCTGGTTGGGCTTCGTCATAGGTGTTTCGTGTCAGGAGGATACGCCGACCGGCCTACCGCGGGCAACTGTACTCGACCGAACCCCACTGCGGTATGCTCACTGCCACGAGGACTCTTCGCTTCTTCGCTTTGGCCCGTGGGAGTCGACCAATGCAAAAGCGCAAACTCGGGAAAAGTGGCCTGGAGGTCTCGGCCGTTGGATTGGGCTGCATGGGAATGAGCTTTGGCTACGGTCCGCCGGCAGACAAGCAGGAGATGATCTCGCTTCTTCGGTCGGCCGTTGAGCGCGGCGTCACGCTCTTCGATACGGCTGAAGCGTACGGCCCATTCGCGAACGAAGAACTCGTGGGCGAAGCCCTCGCCCCATTCAAAGGCAAAGTGGTCATCGCCACCAAATTCGGTTTCAAGTTCGGCCCCAAGGGAGAGCAGACGGGTCTGGACAGTCGACCAGAGCACATCAGGCGGGTCGCCGAGAGTTCGCTGAAGCGGCTCGGGGTCGAGACCCTCGACCTCCTCTACCAACACCGCGTTGACCCTGACGTGCCGATCGAGGACGTGGCGGGCGCGGTGAAGGCCCTGATTCAGCAGGGCAAGGTCAAGCACTTCGGCCTCTCCGAAGCAGGCGTGCAAACGATCCGCCGCGCTCACGCCGTCCAGCCGGTCACGGTTCTTCAGAGCGAATATTCCCTGTGGTGGAGACGCCCGGAAGAGGAGGTGTTGCCAACCCTCGAGGAGCTCGGGATCGGCTTCGTTCCCTTCAGCCCCCTCGGCAGGGGCTTCCTCACGGGGAAGATCGACCAAGCCACCACGTTCGACAGCACGGACTTCCGCAACAAGCTGCCGCGTTTCACGCCGGAGGCGCGGAAAGCCAACCAAACCCTGGTGGACCTGCTTGGCAAGATTGGGCAACGGAAGAAGGCGACGCCGGCCCAAATCGCGCTCGCGTGGCTCCTGGCGCGGAAGCCGTGGATCGTTCCCATCCCCGGTACCACGAAGCTTGCGCGTCTGGAGGAGAATATCGGCGCGGCCGCCCTAGTCCTTACGACGGACGATCTCCGCGAGATCGAGAGCGCTGCCTCGAGAATCACGATACAAGGGGCGCGCTACCCGGAAGAGCTGGAGCGCACGACGGGCCGCTGAGAGGAGAAAGGCATGGCGACGCTATTCGGCGTTGGGAATCCTGACGATGCTGCCCCTCGCCTGCGGGTCGTTCGGATCCTTCACCACCGTGATGTACAATTGCTTTCCACCGGGACCGAACGCCACGTTGGTGGTGCCATCTCCGGCAGCGATCGGGAAGACGTGCAGCAGCTTGCCGTCGGGCGAGATTTTCAAGATTTTCCCGCCGAACCACTGGGCGACGTAGATATTGCCTTTGGCGTCGATCTTCATGCTGTCCGGTCCCAGCCACCAGGTACTGTTCTTGTTCGGCGTCAGGAGATTCAGTAGCGCGAAATTCTCGCGGTGACTGAGCGAACCATCGTTGTTGACCGCGAATTTCAAGATGCAGTTCCCGACGGTCTCGCTGACGTAGAGCGTCTTTTGGTCCGGGGAGATGCCGATGCCGTTGGCATAGTTCAGGTCGTTCGCAACCTCGACCCACTGCTGGCTGCCGGGCGCGAGATAGAGGATCTTGCCGGCGACTGCGGTCGGCACGCCCTGATAGGGGCCGAACACCGTGGCGTAGGTGCCCCCATTGGCTGTGACCACGACATCGTTGATGCCGCCATCGAACTTGCCGCCCTTGTCGTCGCCGTCCCAGCGATGCAACAGCTTGCCGGTCATGTCGAGTTCGAGGATCGCGCCATGCTCGTCGGTGCACGCGACCAGGAAGGTATTCTGCTTTGTGAGCGCCAGGCCATTGTGGCTGCAGCCCGGAAGACTGTTCAGCACGGTGGTGGTCTTGCCATCCCACTTCGAGAGTGTGCTGGATGTCCACGCCACGTAGTAGAGATTCCCGTTCACGAACAGCGGTCCCTCGGGGCCAAGCACATCGCTCACGATGGTGACTTCTTCGGCTCGCGCTGCCGCGGCAGAGGCCATAATGCAGACGACGATGCACATGAGTCCGCGCGTTCTCAGTCGGGATCCTTTCGGGGCGATGGAAGCCTGGAGGGACAATTGGGCCACGCGCCGAATATACTCCATTCTGAGTTACGCCCAATCACTTGCGGGGACGGCACGCGCACCAGGCAGGGAGCTTCGAGGTTGACGGCCTCGCATGGACTCAATGGCGCGGAGGAGCACATTGTTCGCAATCAAAGTCGAGGTCAGCGATCCGTCGGCCAAGACGCTCACGTTCAGAGCGCAGAAAACGATGTACGGTGGCAAGCATATCGCCAAAGGCGATACGCTCTTCGTATTCGCGAGCGAGAACGAGGGTGGGCCAGGTCTCATCGCAGCCGGCGTCGTCACCTCGGCCGAAGCGACCAGGAAGAAGACCGGTATCGCACGGCAGACGCCGCGCGTCAATCTCACCATGAGGCGTACCGCGCTCGCGAAGCGCAGCCTGGGGCGGCGCGAGCTCAAGGCGTTCACCAACTGGAACGACGACCGACCCGAGACAGAGCTCAACTTCAAGTTCTATCGGCAGGCAACGAACAAGATTGTCGGCATTTCGGATGAAGCTGCGGAGTTCCTCCGTGGGTTCTTTTGACTCCACCGTGAAATCATGATCCGACGCATCGTGCACATCGACATGGACGCGTTCTACGCGTCCGTCGAGCAACGAGACCGGCCCGAGCTTTGCGGCCGGTCGGTCGCCGTGGGCGGCTCTCCCACTTCACGGGGCGTCGTCGCTGCCGCCAGCTATGAGGCGCGTCGGTGCGGCGTCCGATCCGCCATGCCGATGAGTCAAGCCATTCGCCTTTGCCCCGACCTGACGATCGTCCCGCCCAACTTTGCGAAGTATCGACTGGTCTCCGGACAGGTCATGTCGATTCTTCGCGGCGTCACGCCCCTGGTCGAGCCGCTCTCGCTCGACGAGGCGTATCTCGATGTGACGCAGAACGCTTGGGGCGAGCCACTCGGGGTGAACGTAGCGAAGCGGGTGAAGGCTGCGATTCGCGAAGCGACCGGGCTCACGGCATCTGCGGGCGTCGCGCCCAATAAGTTCCTGGCGAAAATCGCTTCCGGCTGGCGCAAGCCGGACGGCCTCACGGTGGTGGCTCCGGAGCGGGTCGAGTCGTTCTTGCAGCAGCTAGGCGTCGACGCGCTCTGGGGCGTCGGTCCCGTGACCGCCAAGCGGCTGCGCGCGCGCGGCGTCGAGCGGCTGGTGGACGTGCGGAGCGCCGACCCCGAAACCGCGCAGCTGCGGCTCGAGTGATCTACCGCGTTGGCCGCGCTTGAGAAGGCGCCGCGCCACGTTCTCTCGCCCGATGGAGCATGACGGCGACGGTCCCGACGAAATCGACGGCTTGGACCGGCTTCGTGAGGTACGCCTCGGCGCCGCGGCTGAACCCCATATGCTTCTGCTTGGGCAAGTTGAGCGCGCTCAGGATCACGATGGGGAGGATCCAAGGGTGGTAGAGCCTCCGCAGCTCGACGCAGACGTCGTAGCCGTTCATGTCGGGCAGCATGATGTCGAGGACGACCACATCCATCCGGTTCTCGGCCGCGAAGGTGAGCGCCGGCTTTGCTCGATTTATGAAATGAACCTCGTGGCCGGCGCGCTCCAAGTGGCCCCGCAGGAGCCGTCCTAGCGCCTCGTCGTCCTCGATAATTAGGATTCGCCCCCCGGAGGGGCCCGGTATGTTGCTCTCGGTCATTGGAGTCCTCCGCTGTTTGGCAGACGAGGGCTCGGGATCGCTGCCCAAGCCCACGCTCTTTATCCCCCTGAATTATCGGAAGAATCCGGGTCCAAATTAGCGGGAAATCGAGGATCGCCAGTCGAGATTGAGCCCACGCTCGCGGCCGTCACACACGCCATCGCCAGCAGTTGCAGGGGCGTGAGCCACTCCCTGAGCACGATCGCGGCGGCGAGGGCAGCGGCGCCCGGTTCCAGGCTCATCAAGATGCCGAACACCCGGGGCGGCAGGGTGCGCAGCGCCACCATCTCGAGGCTGTAGGGGATCACCGAGCTCAGCAGGCCGACCAGCGCCCCCAACACCAGCAGACGAGGCTCGAGCAGCCGCTCGCCGGCCGCCACCACCGCGAACGGTGCGATCGCCAGCGTGGCGATGGTGCTGGCCACGGCCAGCCCCTCGACGCCGGCCCAGCGGCGCCCCGTGGCCGCCGTCGAGACGATGTACAGCGCCCAGCAGCCGCCGGCGACCAGCGCCAGGCCGAACCCGACGGCGTCGACCTTGGTGGGGCCGGCGCCGAACAGCGTAATGCCGAGGGCGGCCAGGCCCACCCACACCAAGTCGCGGGGCCGCCGGCTGCCGACCGCGGCCAGCGACAGCGGACCCACGAACTCGATGGTGACCGCCACACCGAGCGGGATGCGGGCGAACGACTCGTAGAACGCCCAGTTCATCGCGCCGAGCGCGAACCCCAGCGCCAGCACGGGCCACCAGTCGGCGGCCGGCCGGCCGCGCAACCGCGGCCGGGCAAAGACGAGCAGGATCAGGGAGCTGGTGATCAGCCGGAGGAACACCATCCCCACCGGGGGAATCTCGCCGAAGAGGCCCTTGGAGATCACCGCGCCAAACTGCACCGAAAGGATGCCGATCAGAACGAGCCAAACGGGAGAAAAGCGGGGCGTGGACGCGCGGTTCACGAATTGGGTTTACACCGTAGCCAAGACCGTAGCCAGCACCGATTCCCACGAGGTAAAGTCGAAGGTCCTGCAATAGGATGGCGGCAATCGAGGGGTATTCCAGGGTCAACTCACGGGGGGTGGATCATGTCATTCACTCGGGTGAACGAACGGCTCTTTGGTAGTGCGCTCAGGTCCAAATGACCAGGTTGCTTTCGGCGTTGATTTTATGTGTGTGGCTTCAAGGGGCCTTCGTGGGGCCCGGGCTGGCCGCTCCGATCTTCAGCGCGGCCCGCTCGACCGATTTGGCAAGCCCGCCCTACTCTGCCGCGGTCGGGGATCTGAACAACGACGGGATGCTCGATGCGGCGGTCGTGCACTTCTCCTACAGCAATACCGTGTCGGTGCTCTTGGGCAACGGCGACGGCTTCTTCCAGACTGGCGTGGACTACACGACTGGACCCAGCCCGAACTGCCTCCGGATTGGGGACCTGAACAATGACGGGAAGCTCGACCTCGTGACCACGAGTGGCTCCTCCCCCACCGTATGGGTGCTCATGGGCAACGGGGACGGCACGTTCCAGACGAAGGTGGACTACCCGACGAATCCCAATCCTGTATCCGTCGCGATCGGGGATCTGGATGGTGACGGGAAACGGGAATGAGGATCTCGCTGTGGGGAATCTCACCCTTGGCTCCCCTGCCGTCGGGACCGTGACGATCATGTTGGGAAATGGAGACGGTACATTCCAGCCGAACTCCTACGCTGCGACCGGGAACGGCAACCGATCGGTGGCGATCGGGGACCTGAATGGTGACGGGAAGTCGGATATCGTGACGGCGAACTGGCTCGACGGCACCACGTCGGTGCTGCTGAATGCTGGAAGCGGCTTGTTCCTGCCGAAGGTGGACTACGACACGGGGGCCGGCCCGTACTCCGTCGCGGTCGGGGACGTGAGCGGTGATGGGAAGCCTGACATCGTGACGGCGAACCAGGGCGATGGCTCCTTGTCCGTGCTGCTGGGGAACGGGAACGGCACGTTCCAGGCCAAGCTGGACCAGGTGACGGGGGGTAGCCCCGTCGCCGTCGCGATCTGGGACTTGAACGGTGACGGGAAGGGGGATCTCGTGACGGCGAACGGTGCCGCGACCATCGCGCTGCTATTGAGCAATGGGAATGGCGCCTTCCAGCAAAAGGTCGATGTTGGGACTGGAGTCGGTCCCAACTCCGTCACGATCGGGGACGTGAATGGCGACGGAAACATGGATATCGTGACGGCGAACTCGTCGGGCGCCGAGAAGGCCGTGTGGGTGGTCCTGGGCCGGGGAGACGGCACGTTCGTCGAACGCGTGGACTACGCGACGGCGGGTTCCCCCGTATCGGTCGCGGTGAAGGACCTGAACGGTGACTTGAAACCCGACCTGGTGGCGGCGAACAACAGCGGAAGCGATGTGTCGGTGCGGCTTGGGAACGGCGACGGCACGTTCCAAGCGAGGCATGAGTTCGCGACAGGACTCAACCCCACCTCCGTCGCGATCGAGGATGTGGACGGCGATTCGAGGCCGGACATCGTGACGACGAATTTCGGCGGGGCCTCGGTGTCCTTCCTGAAAGGGAAGGGCGACGGCGACTTCTATACGAAGATCGACTACGTAACAGGCAACGCTCCGGGCGGGGTCGCGATCGCGGACGTCACCGGGGACGGTACGTTGGATATCGTTACAGCGAACTATGCGGACACCACAGTATCCGTGTTGCCTGGGCTGGGCCTCGGCGCCTTCGGTCCGAAGCAGGATCACCGAGTCGCAACCAATCCGGCTTCGGTTGGGATCGCGGATCTAAACGGCGATTCAAAGCTCGACCTCGTGGTGTCGCACATCAATGCGTCGCCCGTCAATGGCACGCTCGCGGTACTGCTGGGGGCCGGGAGTGGCACCTTTTTCGCGCCCATGTACTACAACGTGGGCGACAAACCGTACTCCCTCGCGGTCGGGGACATCACCAGGGACGGGAAGCCCGATATCGTGACGGCGAACTATGACGACAACAACGTGGCCTTCCTGATTAACAATGGTGACGGCAGTGGCACCTTCCAGCCGGCGGTCTATTACCCGACGGGAACCAACCCTCGCTCGGTCGAGCTCGCGGATCTGAGCGGGAGCGGGAGCGGGAGCGGGAGGATGGATCTCGTCGTCGCGAACTCAGGCGGCAACACGGTGTCGGTGCTGGAATCGATCGGATACGCATTCCTGCCGAAGGTGGACTATCGGGCGGGGAATGGCCCTTACGGCGTCGCGATCGCGGACGTGAGCGGTGACGGGAATCCGGATATTCTGACTGCGAACTATGGCGGCAACTCCGTGTCGTTCCTTCGCAACCTCGCGCCCCCCACCACGGACGTCAGCCTCGTTACGCTGAGCACAGAGACGACTGTGGGTCGGGTGCGCATCGAGTGGTACGCAAACGGCGACAGGATCTCTCAAGCAAGCGTCTACCGGCGTACCCCTGAGAGCGACTGGGTGCTCCAGGGGCGCCCCGAGCCCGCGAACCGGAGAATCATCTACGAAGACGACACTGTGTCGCCCGGGGTGAGCTACGGCTACCGACTCGTGGTGCGGGATATCACCGGCTACGAGACTGCGATTGAGACGTGGGTGTCGGTGCCGGCGGGGAGGGGCGCTCCGGCGGTGCTTCGCCTGGAGTCGGCGCGGCCGAACCCCTTCGGGGGGCACGCGGAGTTCACGTACGGACTCCCACGAGGGGGACGGGTGCGGTTGGCTGTGTACGACGTGCAGGGGCGGCGCGTGGCCTCGGTCGTGGATCAGTTTGGGGGTTCGGGTTGGCGGTCGGTTGTGTGGGACGGTCGGGACATGGCCGGGCGGGAGGTTGGATCGGGGACGTATTTCTTGCGGCTGGAGTATGGGGGTGAGGTTCAGGTGCGCAAGGTGGTGCTGGCACGCTAGGGCCCACGTCCGTAAGTGAATGAGAGCCTTGGGAGCGTTCAGCTCCCTGGGCTTTCTCGTTTCGGTACCGCCTAGAGCTGGCCAGCATGATTGAAGCTAGAGATCTATTCCCGTCTAATTCCCCCGATTGCGCCCGTCGCCAACCGCGCTATACTCAATCACTTGCGGGGCGGCATAGCCAAGTGGCTAAGGCGACGGTCTGCAAAACCGTTATTCCCCGGTTCGAATCCGGGTGCCGCCTCCAACTATCGGTTTTTGAATCCTCGCTGTGACGCTATCTGTGCCGGTTTCCAGCCCCGCTTCGGGAACCCACGGGGAACCTCCTGGGAATGCGCCCTGAATCTCGTCTCCGTCACGCGGCCTTGAGCATGTTTCGGCGCACGGTCGCCGGGTCTTTTCTGGCTGCCGCGATCTTGGTCACGACCGCCGCGCCGGCCGGGGCGGAGATCGTCAACACAAAGCGGCCCGGTCAAAACAAAGGGCTCGCCCTCACCGTCGGCTCCGGACTCGAGTACGAGACCGACGGTGAGGAGGCGCAGTATGGTTTCCCATTCCTCGTGGAATACGGCTTTACGGAAATGCTCAAGCTGAGCGTCGAGCCGAGCTACGTCGTGGTCCGCAAGAAAGACGGCGATTCGATCACCGGGCCGGGAGATCTCGAAGCGACGGTTACCTGGGAGTTCCCAACCGAGCGCCGGTACCTGCCTGGGTTCGCCCTGGAAGGGGTGGTCAAGTTTCCGACCGCGCGCCGGGGCGACTTGGGCACCGGCGAAGCCGATTACTCCATCGGTGCGATCGTGACCAAGGAGCTCGTACCGTTCGATCTCGACCTCAACGCGGTCTACACGTTCGTCGGCAGTCCGCCGGGAGTTCATCTACAGAACACGTTCGAAGCCTCCCTCGCGGCGGAATGGCATCTCACGACCGTGTTGGATATCGAGGCCGAGGTGGTCACGAGTACCGGCGCAGGGGGCCGCTTCCATGGCCAGGCGGGAAGCCTCGGGAGCCTGGCTAATATTGGCGGCGCGGTGCTGGGCCAATCTGAATCCGAGGGGACGCTCGGTTTCGCCGAGCACTTGAGCGATCGCTTTGAGCTGGAGGAGGGAATGATCCTCAAGTCCGACGGGTCATGGCAGGCCGTCGCCGGCTGGGAATTCGATTTCGGCGAGGGCCGGTGACGGCCCTCCGGCTTCGCGACGGTCCGGCCGCCCTCGCGGCCCTAGTGGGTGCCGCCGGCAGCGTTCCAAATATCGACCACGCAGCGCCACACTCCATCTGGGTCCTTGCGCCACACCGCCACGGCCTTTCCAGCGCTTGTGTGGAGGACGCCAGCGGAGTCGGCGATCGTGAACTGATTGGTTCCGATCTCATAGGCCATCCTGCCACCGGGACTCACAACCACCTCCTGAGCTTTCCACGTCACCCCAAAGCCTGGGGCTTGGAATGCGCCAGCGACGTACTGGCGAATCGCGACCTTGCCATGCAGAGCCGTCATGTCTGGCGGCATCAGGGTGGCATCGTCGGTCCAGTACGCGACTGTTCGCTCGAGGTCCTTCGCGGCGGCGGCCGAAGCCCACGCTTGATCCCGCGCGAGGATCGCACGACGTTCAGTTTCAAGATTCATCGGGGCGGAACTGCATCCGAGGAGGAGGGCCGGGACGGCGAACAGATACAGCATCAGTAACCTCATGAGTACCCCCTGACTTTGGTTCGGCGAGCATCGATCACCGGCTCGCGATTCTACTATCTCCGGGGATTGGACGACCGTCTTCTTGATGCCTAGACTGCACCGCGCCCGCAATCCGGCGGGCCCCGGATGGGCGTCTCGGATGAGAAGATGCGAAACGAGTTGTACTTCGACACTGGTCTCTCGGTGTTCGGCGGCAGTGTGGGTTCCCACACGATCGAGGTGACTGCCAACTACCAGTACACGTTTCCGTCCGAGAAGCTCTCTTCACCGTTCGTGACCGCGGGCGTAGGTAGGATTTCGGCCGGTGTGAATCTCGGCCCTAGCGCCAGCGTCAGCGCGGTGAGCGCGGTCTTCGGCGCGGGCCTCGGCGCGCGGACCAAACTCCAGAACGGCCACGGCGCTTTTCGGATTGAAGCGCGTGTGGATCACGTCAGCGAGGGGAAAGACAGAGGGACGCAAGTCGTCGAGCCAGCCACCCTCTTCGGAGTCAAAGGCGGATTCGACCTATGGCTGGATTGACTCCGGCAAAGCCCTACACCGGTTCGAGGGACGTCTCCGATTCGATTCGCGGCGAGGAACGACCTAGCTTCGGCGGGCGCAGCTTCAGCCGCTCCGAGACGTAACGCACCGCCGCGTCCGCATCCAGCTGAGTCCCGGCCAGCCCGACATAGCAGTCGGGCCGCAGGAGGTAAAACGAGGGCTGGGGAATCCGTGTGCGCTCGAGCTCCCGATCGTTGTGAGGGTCGCTGGGGACAACGTGGACGCGCAGCATGTCGTCGAGGCCCAGTGTCCCGTGCGGCCGCGACGGCTGCCCGATGAGAATCAGATTGAACCGCGTATCGTCGAGCTTCTGAAACAAGTCCTCGATCGGCCCGTTGAGCTCGAATTTGAGCCGCAGCCAGGGGAACCGATCGCCGGCGCGCGGCGCCGCGTCCGGCAGGCCGGGCAGGTTTTCCGATAGAGAACTTTTCCGATACTCGATGCCGATCTGGGAAATGGTGAGAAATGCCGCCTTTCGGATCCGCTCGAAGTGCATCGCACGCGCCATGATCTTCGCGAGGATCCGCGTGCGGAACAGCCTGGCCAGTCCGTTGTTCGATACGATCACCGAGAAACCCCGGTCGGTCGAGCTCAGCAGCCGCTGGGCGACAGGGACGCGCTCGCTCGCGTAGGAGTCGAGCAGGTCCTCGCTCGCGCGCCCCGATACGACGAGGGCCAGTTTCCACGCCAGGTTGTACGAATCTTGAAGCCCCGTGTTCATTCCTTGGCCGCCGACCGGGCTGTGTATGTGCGCCGCGTCGCCCAGCACGAAGCAGCGGCGGTCGCGAAAGCGTTCCGCGCGCCGGTGATGGATGCGGTAGGTGGAGAACCAAGTGCATTCCTGGAAGGTCAGCGCAGTCCCGGCTTCCTGGCGCATCGAAGGGACCACTTCATCGAACGTCAGGTCGCCCTTCCCGCGCAAGGCCGGCGGGACGATTCCCACGATTCGCCAGTGGTCTGCTCCGCGCATGGGGAAGACCAGGTGGAATCCGTCGCTCCATAGATAGACATTGATCTCGTCCGGCACCATCGGCCCCGTCGCCCGAGTATCGGCGACGAAGAACACGTGCTCGTAGGGTGCGCCAAGGAAGGGGATCCCGCTCAGCTCGCGGACGCTGCTGCGGGCACCGTCGCATCCCGCGACCCACCCGACCGTAGTCTCCCGGACCGTTCCGTCCGGCTGCTTGAGCTTCGCGGTTACGTGATCGGAATGCTGTGCTAGGCCGACGAGCTCCGTGCTCCAATACACATCCGCACTCTGCTTGCGAAGGGCCTGGCCCAGCAACATCTCGTTGTCGTCCTGACCCAGCACGAGCAGGAAAGGATATGGGCTCAGGCCCTGGCCGATGTCGCCCACAGGGATTCGAGCAGTGCGCCGCCCCCGCGCCCAAAGGTTGGCGCCGGTGGCCCGCTTGCCCATCTCGACCGCCCGGTCGGCAATGCCGAGGTGCGAGTAGATCTCGAGCGTGCGCGCCTGCACAGCGAGGGCTCTCGTCTGAAGCGTTGGCCCTGCGTGCCGGTCGATGATCATCGTGCGCACACCCCGCCGGTGCAGCTGATTCGCCATCATCAGCCCGGTCGGGCCCGCTCCGACGACAAGCACGTCAATGTCCACGGAATCCCCTGGTCGGAGAAATCTTAATCCCGCCGTATCTTCGCCTCGTTCTCACTCCTAAGGTGCTCCTTCATGTGACCGCGTGCTACCGAATTTCTGCCTCTCCTTCGAGTATTGCCAGAGGGCCTTATCCACCGTTCGGATGGGAACGCCCAGTCGAAGGGCCAGGCCGCGGGTGAAGGCGAGGTAAGCGAGCCAGAACTCCATCGCGTAGCGCGGGGGATTGGCGAAGCCGAGGGACCAGAGGGCGCGGTAATCGAGGATGGGATACGCGCGTGTATCGCAGAAGTGCAGAATCGTGGAGGCCGTGGGCCACTCGACGCCGTCGAGGAGCCGGAGGAGGCTGATCTTCAGCGCCTCGTCGGGAGTGGCGAACGCGGCGCGAGTGAGGGTTTCAACGTTGTGCCCGCCGTTCCTGCGACAGCTCGACTTGGTGCGGACGGACTTCCAGGCGCAGATCTTCAGGAATTCGGGGCGCGTGAGGTGGCCGCGTGCGAGAACGAGGGGGCGGATGTTGCCCAGGATTTCGTCGTCGCTGCCATCGTCACCAAATCGAGTGGCCCATCTGGCGATGTCCGCCTCAGGGAAGCGGAGGCGAAATTGCGCTCTCTTGAGCATCGATCCCTAGACTCGGAAATGACGGTTCGCGTCTGCTGAAAACGCCAGGGGCGGCATCCTTGCGGACACCGCCCGTACGGCGCGAGGTGGTACTCGAGCGTCTTAGGCCTTGCGAACGTTCGCCGCCTGCAGCCCCTTCGGGCCCTGGGTAATGTCGAACTCGAGCGCTTCACCCTCGGCGAGCGTCTTGAACCCCTCGCCGGCGATCGCGGAAAAATGGACGAACACGTCCTCGCCACCCGACTGGGAGATAAAGCCAAAACCCTTTGCCTCGTTGAACCACTTCACGGTGCCAGTTGCCACTTGAATCTCCTGCTGTCTCTGGGTCCGAGGACCCGCACTTGCCGCGTATCACGCCGCGACGGCGTCCGATCTCAATGACCGATGCTTCGATCGATCGCGGGTGACCGTCCAACAAAAAACCGCCAGAGGGATCTCTGGCGGAATCTGAACGCGCGCGGCACATCCACAGGCAACCGAAGACAGAACGGAGTGTAGTCCGAGTCTCGCAGGAATGACAGTCAATTCTCGGCGCAGTCCCCGCCGGTCAACGCTCCCGCGGCTATCTCAATGGACGCGTGCGCTATAGCGTGGGCGTCGGCGCGGCCTCGGGCACCGGCTCGCCCATCACCACTCGAAGTCGATGCGTAGCGCCGTCGTCGACCAGCGGGATCGACCGGGCGTCGACCCGGTCGCCGTCCAATACCGCCTCCGCGACGCCGCGGTTCGTACGACCAGGATTTTCCACCGTGATCTCGTAGAGGCTCCGGCCATAGCGCCACCGCACCACGAAGCCGTTCCATGTTCCGGGAACGCACGGTGCCACTGAAAAGCGCTGGCCACGACGCCTGAGTCCGAGGATCGACTCGAGGCCGAGGCGATACATCCAGGCGGCAGACCCGGTATACCAGGTCCAGCCGCCACGGCCGATATGCGCCGGGTGCGTGTAGACATCGGCCGCCACGACGTAGGGCTCCACCTGGTAGCGCTCGACATCGGCCGGGGTGCGATTGTGATTGATCGGATTCAGCATGTGGAAAAGCTCGACCGCCTCGTCTCCGCTACCGAGGTGCGCCATCGCCATCACCGTCCAGATCGCGGCGTGCGTGTACTGACCTCCGTTCTCGCGCACCCCCGGTATGTAACCCCTAATGTAGCCAGGGTCGAGCGACGACTGGTCGAACGGCGGGGCGAGCAACTGAATCACGCCGGTGTCGCGTCGCACCAGCTGCATGCGAACCGCGTCCATGGCGCGCTCGGCCCTGCGCCGCGGCGCCACTCGCGAGAGCACGGCCCAGGACTGCGAGATCGCGTCGATCCTGCACTCCTGCGCTTGGGCCGAGCCGAGCGGGGTGCCGTCGTCGAAGTAGGCGCGGCGGTACCAGTCGCCATCCCACGCCTGCTCGAGCATCGTCGCCATTCGCTCGCGCTCTCCGGCCCAACGGACTGCGCGCGCCGTGTCCCCGCGCGCTCTCACCAACGCGGAGAAATCGTGAAGGATCTTCGACAGGAACCAGCCGAGCCAGACGCTCTCGCCGCGGCCCTGGTGTCCGACACGGTTCATGCCGTCGTTCCAGTCCCCGGTGCCGATCAGGGGAAGGCCATGCGCGCCGACGGTGAGCCGACGCTCGATGGCGCGGATGCAGTGCTCGTAGAGTGTTCCGCTCTCCCCCCTGGTCGCGGGCTGACCGTAGGCCTCCAGCTCGCCGGGTTGGAGTATGGGCGACTCCAAGAATGGCACGGGCACATCGAGCACCGCGTGATCCCCAGTGTGCTTCACATAGTGGGCCACGGCGTACGGCAGCCACAGCAGGTCGTCGGAGCACCGGGTGCGCACGCCGCGCCCGCTGTGCTCGTGCCACCAGTGCTGCACGTCGCCTTCGATGAACTGGCGTGAGGCGCAACGCAGCAAGTGATCGCGGAGGAGGTTCGGCCGCGCGAAGCCGAGCGCCATCACGTCCTGGAGCTGATCGCGGAAGCCATAGGCGCCGCCCGGCTGAAAGAAACCAGTGCGACCCCACAGCCGCGAGCTCACCGCCTGGTAGAGCAGCCACCGATTCATGATCAGGTCGAACGAATCATCCGGCGTCTCGATCTGCACGGCGCCGAGCAACTCGTCCCAGCGCTGCTCGACCTGCTCCAACGCCGAGCGCGCGGCGCGGACGCTGCCAAGCCGGCTCGCCAGTGCCAGCGCGTGCGCGCGGTCGTCGCCCTGGCCCAGCAGCACCACGACCTGCTTGGTCTCGCCGGGATTGAGATCAACACGGATCTGAAGCGCGGCGCACGGATCGAGGCCGGCGCCGAAGCGCTGCCCCAGGGAAACTCGCTTGAGCGCAGCCGGTCGCCGCAACGAGCCGTTCCGCCCCAGGAATTCGAGCCGGTCGGCTGTTGCCGAAGCGGGCGGCTGGCTTGCGTGCGCGAACGCCACGCGGCCCATGAAGTCCGAGTTGTAGGTATTGCGAGCCAAGACGACGCTCGTCTCAGCGTCCTGCTCGGTGACCACGAAGCGCTGCTCGCCCGCGCGCGGCGGGCAGAGCGCCCACTCGTTGTAGGCAAATACGCTCAGGCGCCGTGGGAGCGCGGTGTGGTTGGTCAGCGAAACCAGAGAGAGCTTGACCGGCTCATCGGCGTGCACGAACACCGCCAGCTCGCAGGTGACGCCGTGATCGCGGTGGGCGTATCGCGTGACCCCGGCGCCATGACGCGTGACCCAGCGGCCGCCCTCGGGCGCTCGCTGGAGCGGGCCCGGAGTGGCGCCCCATACCTCCGCGGAATCCTCGTCGCGTAGATAGAGGGCCTCGCCGCTGAACTCGCTAACCGCGTCGTTACCGAACGGGGTCAGACGATTCTCTCGACTGTTCCCGGCCCAAGTCCAGGCCGAGCCGGTGGCACCGACCACGGTACCGAAGCGCTCGTTCGCGATCACGTTCACCCACGGCTGCGGAGTGTCGGCATCGCCCTGAAGCACGATCGCGTACTCGCGCCCTCCGGCGGTGAATCCGCCGAGTCCGTTCGCGAGCGCGAGCGGCGGCGCTTCGACCTCCGCCGCGGCATCGTTGGTCGTTTCTCCCTCTGACAGCGAGGGCGACACCAGTGGCTCCGGCCAGGTCGGCTCGGGGTAGGGAAGGCCGAGCTGGTCCGCGAGGTCGCCGCGCTCGCCGCTCAGCACCGCACGCGCGACCGCCAGCAGGACCGTGCGCTCCGCCTCAGGCATGCCGTCGCCGCGCAGCAGGAACACTCCGCCGGGGCGCTGTCTCCACGCGGCCCACGGCCCCTTCTCAAGCAGGCCCTCGAGCTGCTCGTGCATCTCGTCCAGATAGCTCACCGGATGCTCGTTGAGAATGACGACGTCGGCACTGAGGCCCTTCAGCCGCCAGTATTCCTGCGCGCGCAGCGCTTGGCGCACCAGGGAAAGATCGCCCTCCTCGACCACGCGCACGATCAGGATCGGGAGATCGCCGGAGATGCCGTGGGCCCAGAGGCCGGCTTGGCCGAGGGTGTTGCTCGCGAAAATCGTGGGGGAGGCACGGAGCGCGGCGTCGGTCCAGAGCACGCGCGAGGCGAGCCGCTCGTAGAGCTGCGCTTCGTCGGTCGAGATGCCAAGGTGACGCAGCAGCAGCTGGGTCTGGGTGGCCGCGAGCGCGAAGGTGCGGGCGGCCGAAGTCGGATCGTCGTATTTCTCGGCCAGGGCTAGGGCGGCGGCCCTGGTCGCTGCGACGCCGGTCGCAAATGCGAGGCGCACCTGCCCTCCGGGGGCGATCCGCACACGGCGGCGCAGGCTCAGGACCGGATCGAGCACCGCGCCCGTTGTGCCCGAGAGCGCCCGGCCGTCGAGCGCGATAGGATTCTCGGGCGTGCGCCCGCGCCCGAGGAATCGCTTGCGGTCGGTCTCCCACTCGATGGCGCCGTGGACACCGCCCTCGGCGCTCAGCACGTGCACCGCCCACGGCGCCTGCTCGTCGGGCGAGCGCGGGCGGCGGCCGCACAGCAGGGCCATGCACTCAGGGCGGTACTCGGTCTCGAGGAAGAGCTTGAGGAACGCGGGGTGGGAGAGGTCCTCGGCGTGCGGAGCGAGCACGATCTCCACCAGGCTCGTGACCTCGATCTCGCGCAGGAGATCGGTGTGATTGACCAGCGACACTCGGCGCACCTCGACGTCGTCCTCGGGCGAGACCGTGACCTCGAGCCGGGTTTCGATGCCGTCGTCCGTACGTACGTAAAGGGCCCCGTCGGCGCGATAGGTCACCCGGTAGCGTTCGGGCTCGCGACAGACCGGCTGGTGGGCGGCCGACCAGATCAGGCCGCTGCGCACGTCCCGTAGGTAGATGAACTGGCCCCCCGGATCGCAGGTCGGGTCATCGCGCTGCCGAGTCACAGCGCGTCCACGCCAAGTACTCGCGCCGCCCCCGCCGTTCGTCACCACAGTGGTGTATTGGCCGTTCGACAGGAACTGCGCGCTCGGGTAGAGCGTGTGCGGCGAGCTGAAGCGCCTCGGCGACAGAACGGGCGCCACCGGCTCGACACGCGTGGACTCGGCCGGACGCGGCCGGATGACGGGCACGAAGCGCGGCACGCGCTCCTGCAGCAGCGGCTCGGTAGCCTGCACGCGGGGATCCGAATGGAAGCGGCGCACCATCGGGGCGCCGAGCACGGCGTTCGCGAGCGCGCCCAAGCTCATGCCCTGATGGTGGGCGAAGTATGCCCGCACGCCGTGGAAGCGAGCATGGTCGGGCGCCGCCTCGCCTTCGAGAACCGGACCCTTGCGTGGCGTGTAGTCGAGTGCCTCGTGGAACCCGAACCGCCCCACGGCCCCCTCGCGTGCGAGGCGGCGGAAGTTGGCCGCGGCGGCGGCGGGATCGACCAGGGCGGCAAGCGCGGTGGCGTAGGGCGCGATGACCAGGTCTTCGCCGAGCCCGCGTTTGAGCCCGAGGCCGGGGACGCCGAAGGCCTTGTACTGGTAGGTTCCGTGCGGGTCCACGGAGTCGAAGGCCGACTCTGAGATGCCCCATGGCACCCGGTGACGTTGTCCGTAGAGAACCTGCGCTCGCACCACCGCGCGGCATGTGTTCTCGAGCAGGGTCTCGGGATGGCTGCGAAGCATCAGCAGCGGCATCAGGTACTCGAACATCGAGCCGCTCCAGGACACGAGCGTGGTGGAGCCCTCGACGCTCACGAGGGCGCGCGAGAGCCGGAACCAGTGCTCCTGGGGCACGTCACCGCGGGCGATGGCGATGAAGCTCGCGAGGCGGGCCTCGGACGCCAGCAGATCGTAGTACGAGGCGTCGAGGCGACCAGGCCCCTCGGCATCCGCCAGACGGTAACCGATCGAGAACGCGCCGCGCGTGCGGTCGTACAAAAACGTCCAGTTGATGCCGTCCGCGAGCGCGTCGCAGCGGCGGGCGAGATTCTCGAGTCGTTCGCTCGGCACATTGGAGGGCGTTGGGAGACCGTGCGCCGGGGCGAGCGCCTCGTCGAGCAGGCGACCCCATACGGTGATGTCGTCGGCCTCGGGACCGGCGGGCGCCACGGCGGCGACCCGCTCGAGCGCCGTGCGCACGCCGGCAAGGTGGCGCGCTGCGGCCGCGAGGCGCTCGGTCGCCGGCCCCTCGCTGCCCAGCGCGGCGCGCAGCGTGTCGAGCTCGCCCTCGGCGAGCGCGCAGGCGGCCCGCAGAGGCGCGGCGCCGTGCGCGTGACGCCCTAGCGTCGCGAGCGCGTCGTCCAACACGCCCGCCGTGTCGGCGACGCCCGCCCCGATTCGATCGTCGTCACCCCTACCCGCGGCGAGCTCGCGCAGCCCGGCCGAGAGCGTCATGAGCACACCGGCGAGATTGCCGCTGTCCACGGTTGATACGTAGCGCGGCACAAGCGGCGCGAGGCTTTCCGTGTCGTACCAGTTCAGCAAGTGTCCTTCGTAACGCTCCAACGCCTCGACGATCTCGAGCGTGTTCTCGATCCGGTCGGTGAAGAAGGCGGTCCCGATGTAGCCAAGGTCGTGCGCGGCGAGCGTCGAGAGCAAGCCCATGCTGATGTTGGTCGGCGACGTGCGGTGCGCGATGCGCAGATCTGGATTCTCCTGCACGTTGTCGGGCGGCAGCCAGTGATCGTGCGCCGTGGTGAATCGCTCGAAATAGTGCCAGGTCCGGCGCGCGATGCGGCGCAACTGTTCCGTGTCTTCCGCGCCGAGCGCCAAGCGCCGCGGGACCACCGGCCGGCTGAGCCACCACGCGACCAGCGGCGAGGCGAGCCAGGCTGCCAGGAACGGCAGCGCCAGCGGCAACGCGGTGGCCCGGAGCGGCACCACTCCCAGCAGCAAAACCAGGGCGGCCGCGGGGCCCGCCCACATCTCGGCGATGAAGACGCGCGGGCCCTGGCGCGCGAGCAGCCCGGCGGCGCGGGCGGCGGTCGCGGCTGCGGTCTCCCACTCGAGCAGCCGTCGCTGCGTGATCACCATACGGACGAGGGACAGGACGATGGCGTGCACCATCTCGAGCGCGTGATAGGGGAGCAAAACGATCTGGAGCAGCACCTGAGCGCCGGCCGTCTGCAGCTCCGCCCACACGTCGTGCAGGAACACGCCGAGCGGCTGCAGAGGACGCGGGCCGCCGGCGAAGTGCACCAGGGGCGGGGCCAACGGAAACCCGAGCACCGCGAGCGTCGCCACGGTCCAGGCGAGCGGCGAGCCCGGGAGCCAGGTCCACGCCGAGGCCAGCACCGCCACGAGCGCCGGTGCGAGCAGGCTGCGGCGCAGGTTGTCGAGGACCTTCCAGCGGCTGATGAGGGGCAGCTGGGTGCGTTCGAGGCCGTGCCGCGTCGGCGTCACCGGGAGGAGGCAGAACAAGATCTGCCAGTCGCCGCGCACCCAACGGTGCTGACGCCGAGCGTGGGTGAGCACGCTCGAGGGAAAGTCGTCCACGACCTCGATATCCGAGATCAGCGCGCAGCGCGCGAACAGGCCCTCGAACAGGTCATGCGAGAGCATGGCGTTCTCGGCCACCCGACCCTCGAGCGCTGCCGAGAAGGCATCCACATCGTACAGCCCCTTGCCGGTGAAGATGCCTTCAGCGAAAAGGTCCTGGTACGTGTCGGAAACCGCGGTCGTGTAGGGATCGATGCCGGTGTGCCCGGCGTAGGCCCGGGCGAAGAGCGAGCCGGCCGCGCTCGCCATCGTGACGCTGACCCTGGGCTGGAGGATCCCGTAGCCCTCGACGACGCGCCGGAGCGCGTGGTCAAAACGCGGACGATTGAGCGGGTGCTCGATTACACCGATTAGTTGCCGCGCCGCATCGCGCGGCAGGCGGGTGTCACTGTCGAGCGTGATGCAGTAGCGGACGCGCGGCAGGATCTCGGGATCGCCCACCCTCACTGTGAAACTCGTATCGGTGGCGCCCCGCAGCAACCGGTTGAACTCCTCGATCTTGCCGCGCTTACGCTCCCAGCCCATCCAGACGCCCTCGCTGCCGTTCCAGCGGCGAGCGCGATGGAAGAGGTAGAAGCGGTCGGCCGCGCCGGGCGCGTAGCGCGCATTGAGTGCCTCGATCGCCGCGATCGCTGCCCCGAGTACCTCGTCCTCGCCCGCCAGGTGCTCGCACGGCGCGTCCGGGAAGTCCGTGAGCAATGCGAAATGGATATGCGGATCCATATTGCCGAGCGCGTGCACCTCGAGGCGCTCGACAAGAGCCCGCGCGCCCTCGACCGAGGAAACGAGGGTGGGAACAATGACCATGGTCCGAGCGTGTTCGGGCACGCCGCCGCGCAAGTCGAGGCGCGGCAGCGGCCACGGCCTCGCGATCCGGTGGACCACCCGGTGCATGAGCGCCACCGCGAATTCGCTTACGGGAATGAGCGCGAGCGCGCCGACCCAGATCCACATCCACTGCGGTGCCCGCGCCGCTCGCGCCGCCGCCACCGCGGTCGCCACCCCGATCCCCGTGAGCGCGGCGAGAGAGCCGAGGTAGATGGGCGTGGCATGCTCAAACACCAGGCGCTTCAGGCGTATCGGCAGTCGGGGGTGGTGGGCGACGTCGCTCTCCAGCTCGCGGCGGCCGCGTCCGATCAGGTGGTAACCTACGTGTGCGGTTCTGGAATCGGTGCCCAGCTTTTCCGCCGCCTGACGGGCGCTCTCGATGGCGCGCAGCGCGACCCTCACTTGGGCCTCGCCGGTCGGGTCTGCCAGCGCCTCGACCGCGTGGCGGTAGCGATCGCGGCTGTTGAACTCCATCCGGCGGTAGACGCCTTGTGGATCGCGCTGGAGGATCTGTTCGATCAGGCTGACGCCCTCGACGTACTCGTTCCAATCGAGCGTGGCGCACAGCCTGAGGCTGGTGATGGAGTTGCCCATCGAGAGGTTGTTCATCGCCTGTCGCTGATGCTCGGCGCGCACGGCGTCCTCCACCGTCGTGCTGGCGGCATCCAGCCGCACCTCCAGCTGCCTCCTGAGCCCGGCGGCGCCGGCGCCGTACTCTCGCATGCGCTGCAGCAGTTGGTCCACGAACGCCACGTGGAGGACCTCCGGAAGGAGGGGCACGCGGCCGCTTTCCCGCGCGCTCTCGAAGTCGGCGAAACATCGATCCGCCTCGAGGCGGCCCGCGCGGCTGTCGATCAATTCCTCGGAGAGCCGGCGCAGGTGCTCGATCAGCGCGAGCTTGAGCATGCTGGGCCACGCCCATAGCTCGCCAATCGTGAGGGGTGCGACGGTTTGATAGGCGTAGATGAACCGGTTTAGCCGGCGAGCGTCGAGTCGTGCGTCGCTGTAGCGGAGCAGCTCCACCGCCATGGCGTATACGCGAGCGGTCCCGACGAGTTCGCGCGTGGCGAGCTTCGGAAGCTCGAGGTAGTACCGAGTCGGAAGGTGATGGCGTATCTCGCGTATCTCGCCTTCGACCAGGTGAAAGTTGTCGAGCAGCCACTCTGCGGCGGGCGCGATCGGCTCGCCGTGCCGCACGTCGCCGGCCAGAATGCGATACGCGTCACGGAGTACGCGCGTATCGTCGGACAGGCGGCGCAGCAGCCGGGGGGGGCCACGCCGCGGGTTTCGCGAGAGCGTGAATCCGGCGTTCTTCCAGGCGCTCGACGCCGAGGAGCTCGCCGTGCAGTGGGCTGGAGTCAAGGCCGATCAGCGATTGGTGGGCCGGGGCCGCATGGGGAGCGGCGCGGGACGGCGTGTCGTGAGTGCCTAGCAAAGGCCTGTAGTCCTTTCGGAAAGGACCGCGGGGAGCCCGCGGCCCCGATCAGGGCGACCAACCTATAGTAGCAGGGATGGGGCAGTTGGACCTTCGTCCCGAGCGAGAGTGCGCACGTGGGATCGACCGCTTTGCTGGAATTAGGGTCGGAACACGTCCGCGCTGACGTAGCGCAACCCCGAGTCGACCACGATGGTGGCTACGGTCGCCTTGGAGCCGAGGCGTTCCGCCACCCGGATCGCCGCAACCACGTTCGCGCCCGTTGACGTTCCCGCAAAGATCGCCTCCTCCCGCGCCAGACGCCGCGCCATCTCCTTCGCCTCTTCCGTGGTCACCGTGAAAATCTCATCGACCTCGTTGGGCTTCCAGAGTGGAGGAATGAAGCCGATGCCGATCCCTTCGATCTGATGGGACCCTGAAGGCTTGCCCGAAAGGACGGCGGACTCGGCGGGCTCTACCGCGAAGACGCGCACCTTGGGGTTGTGGCGCCGCAGTGCGTGGGCCGTACCGTGGATCGAGTGCGCCGTGCCGACGGACTGCACGAAGGCATCGACGCGCTTGCCGGTCTGCTCCCAGATCTCTTCACCGAGCGGGTGGTAGCCGTCCTCCCCGTCCCGATTGTTCAACTGATCGCACGACCAGTGTCCTGGCCGGCGACCGATCTCTCCCGCGGTTCGGATCATCGCCTTGATCAGTTTTTCCGTGATCTTCCCGTTCTCGCTCGGCACATCCGTGATCTCTGCGCCAAGGGCGCGCATCGTGCAGCGCTTCTCGTCACTGAAGGCGTCCGAGAAGACAAAGTGGGTCCGATATCCAAGCGCGGTGCACGCGAGCGCGAGGGAGATGCCGGTCGTGCCGGCCGTGTACTCGACGACCGTACCTCCGGGCGACAGCCGTCCGTCCGCGGCCGCGCGCTCGATCAACGCCCTGGCCATGCGATCCTTCATGCTTCCCGTGGGATTGGTCGATTCCAGCTTCGCTACGACGCGGGCGGACCCAGCCGGCACGACATGGCGAAGCTCGACCAGCGGAGTGTTCCCGATCGCGTCGAGAATCCTCAGGCTTGGCGGGCCCGCGGCGCTGGCCGGTGCCGACGGCATCAGCCTTTGACGATGCTGGACCACCGTTCCTTCCTCTCTTCGGTCGAGGTCTCTTCGATGCGCGTGGCAATCGTCCACACGTGTCCCATCGGATCGATAATCCGCCCGGTGCGGTCCCCCCAGAACTGATTCTTCACCGGGAGCAGGACCTTCGCGCCCGCAGCAACCGCCCGCTCTACTACCTTGTCGACGTCCTCAACGTAAACAAAGATTACGACCGGCGAGCTGCCGTCCGGCTGGGGAGCACGGCTCGCGAGGGTCGGCCACTCCGCTTCGATGATGACCATCGCGCCGCCGATCGACAGCAAGGCATGCGCCACGGTGCCATCCGGACCTGATCGGCTCCCCAGCTCCGCGGCGCCGAACGTCGTCTTGCAGAAGTCGACCTGCACCGAAGGGTCACGGCACACCAGCATCGGAATCAGAACGGAGGAGTTTTCGGGTATCGGTTTGACATGGCTCATGGTCGTTCGCCCTCCACTGTCCAAGAGTAGTCGCCTGGCTCGCCACACGCACGGCTTTCGTACTGGACATCACCTCCGCACACCCTTAGGTTTCGGGCATCATGCGCACTGTTGTTCGGTCTTGCCTGCGGAATTTTCGCATTCACGATCGCGGCGGGAGCCGTGGGCTCCCTTGCCGCCGCGTTCGTCATCGCGGTCATCGTCGCGGCGCTCGTCGGATGGGCCTGGCGGGCGCGCCCGCTTGTCCCGATCGACGAAGCCGCCAGCCCACGCGGACTCAAGATCGTCGCGCTCGTGGCGACGGTCGCGGCCCTGGTTCAGCTCGCGCGACTCGCGGTATTCATGGTGGACCCGACGAAGCCAGGCTACTCCCAAGTTCCCGCCAGCGACTGGGAGGTCCGCCACTCCTGCCTCTCGGCCTACTTCGTCGCCGCTCGCGCTGCGGATCACGTGCCCAACATCTACGCGGATTCGCTCTACACGAGCCCTGATGACGATCCGACCACCATACGAAAGGCGCGGATGATCGGTCCGTTCAAGATCGATGTGTACGAGTACCCGCCGCCGTTCCTTCTCTTGCCGCGAGCGCTTCGGACCGTATTCCCGGATTTCCTGCGGTTCCGCATGATGTGGTTCGGATTGAATTCAGCCGTCATTCTCCTGGCCATGCTGGTTCTAGCCCGCGGTCTGGGGCCCGCCGCGGGAACGCGCGCACTGCTGCTCTCACCGCTCATGTGGGCCGCAGCTCCGACTCTGAGCGTGCTGCAGAAGGGCAATGCGCAGGCATTGGTGATCGCGATCTCGATCCTCGCCATGGCGCTCTTCGAGCGCCGACGATGGGGGATGGGCGGAGCGCTCCTCGCCTATGCCACGGTGAGCAAGCTCTACCCGGGCCTTCTCGTCGTGTACCTGATCGCGCGGCGTGAGTGGCGCGCCGTGGCCTGGACTGCGGGGATGAGCGTCGCCCTGGCGGCCGTCACCGTGATCGATATCGGCTCGGCACCCTTCGTGGCATTTCTCGACCATCTCCCGGGCCTCGTCGGCGGCGAGGCGTTCCCCGCATTCCGCAATCCAATGGCCGTTGCGATCAACTACTCGATCCCCGGGCTCGTGTTCAAGCTCAAGCTATTCGGCGCGCCGGGAATGACATTCGCCGCCGCGAAGGTTGTCGGATGGATCTACACGCTGATCCTCCTCGCGGTCATCGTCGCCATCGGTAGGCGTCCGGTGGCCGCGCGCCAGAAGCCGCTGGTGTGGCTGGGAATCATCATCCTGGCCACGCTGCGCAGCCCATTTCTCCCGCAGGGCTACGCCGGGTTCCCGGCGCTCGTCCTTTTGGTGCTGCTGGGGGCGATGTCCGCTCTAACGCCGAAGACGCTTGCCGCTGTTCTGCTGACCTGGCTCGCGCTCAACATCGCGTGGCCGATGGACTGGCCGATGGATCCCAGGCTGCTTGCTTTGCTAAGCACGATTCCGCAGGTCGTGACGATCGCGCTTGCGATCGTAGCCCTCAGGCGAAGCGGCCGAGAAGCCGCCATCGCCGCCACGACGTGAAGCCAAGAGCGCTCGCGCTAGCACTCCTTGTGTTCCTCCTCGCCTCGCCGGCGACGTCGCTCGCGCTCGGGGAACCCGATTCGGTCCTCAAGCCGCTCCTCCCGCGCCTCGCGCGCGGCAATCGAACGGTCACCGCATTTCGGGACGTCAACGTGATTCCCATGGACTCGGCGCGCGTTCTCCCTCATCAGACCGTCGTCGTCAGCGGGTCGCGCATCGTCGCATTCGGGCCGGCGGCCAAGACCGTGATCCCGACCGGTGCGACCGTGATCGACGGTACCGGGCGCTATCTGATTCCGGGTCTCATCGACATGCATTTCCACATGCCGTCGCCGGGGATCAACTGGACCGAAGTCGATGCGTATCTGGAATTCTTCGTCGCGAACGGGGTCACCACCGTGCGGAGCACGATCGGCTCGCCCGATCACCCGATCGTACGGCGCCGAATGCAGCGCGGCGAGATTTTGAGCCCGTCTCTCTACCTTGCCTCGCCGCCCATCGGCGCGAAGAACACCGCATCGCCCGAGGAAGGGCGGCGCAAGATCTTTCACTACCGCTCCGACGGCTTCGACTGCATCAAGCTGTTCGAGATCGCCGACACGACCCTGTTCGGCGCCGTGACCGGAGCATGCCGCGAGGCGTGGCTCCCATGCTTCGGGCACGTCGATCGTGCGTTGGGCCTGGCTCGAGCCCTTCGATCGATGCGCTCCATCGAGCACCTGGGTCCCTACCTGACGCCCGAGGGGACGCCCGTGCCGACCCTGGCAGGGGACGTCGCGGCCACCCGCGCCGCGCGAGTCTGGAACTGCCCGACGCAGTTCTATTATGACTCCGAGTAC
>VBOZ01000029.1:112460-148617 GCA_005893305.1 Candidatus Eisenbacteria bacterium
CTCCGAGGCGAATCGAGGTCGCGACTCCCTCGAGATCGAAGCGCGCCGCGCGGTGATCCGCGCGCTCTACGAAGGTGGGGCGGGCCTTCTGCTCGGCTCCGACACGCCGGGGAGGTTCCGCGTGCCCGGCTACGCGCTGATCGAGGAGATGCGGGCGATGCGCGCCGCGGGACTTCCTCCCGCGGCGATCTTGGCAGCCGCGACAAGAAACGCGGCCGCGTGCATCGACCGATCGAACGAGATCGGGACGATCGAGATCGGGAAGCGCGCCGACCTGGTCTTGCTCAACGCGAATCCGCTCGAGGACATCGAGAACGTGGGCAGTCGCTCGGGCGTGATGCTTCGTGGCGCGTGGTACCGCAGTCAGGAGCTTGAGGAGATGGCTCGCTCGCTCGCGTCCCTGTTGCGGGCGCCTACATGATAGGATCGGCGGCGTGGACGAGCTCGTAGAAGAACCGCGGCGCGGCGGCGGCGGAGGCACGATCCTGCTCGCTCTCGGCGTCGCGCTCGCCGGCTGGTTCGTCTCCAGCGGCCTGACCGGAATCCGCACCGCCGATCGCTTCGTGACGGTGAAGGGGGTCTCCGAGCGGGAGGTGAAAGCCGACCTTGCCCTCTGGCCGATCCAGCTCGCCGTGACCGACGACAACGTTTCCATCGCTCAGAGCCGGGTCAACCAGAACGTCTCGAAGGTGATCGCGTTTCTCAAGGCGAACGGGATCGATTCGACCGAAATCGAGCTTCAGGGCCTTCGCGTCACGGACGTATTGGCCAACGCGTACAACCAGCAGAATCGAGCCGGGAACCGGTTCATCATCCAGCAGACCGTGATGGTCCGCTCCGACAGCCCGGATCGGGTGCGCGCGACGAGCCAGAAAGTGGGGGAGCTCGTGAACACGGGCGTGGTCCTCTCCTCGGGACCGGAATGGGGTCCCGGTGGGCCGGCGTACGTGTTCCGACGCCTCAACGATCTCAAGCCGAGCATGATCGCCGAGGCGACGGCCGAGGCCCGGAAGGCCGCGGAGCAGTTCGCCAAGGATTCGAAAAGCAAGCTCGGCGGGATCCACACCGCGAACCAGGGCGTCTTCGTCATCCTGCCGCGCGACGCCACCGCCACGGAGCAAGGCCCGGGGATGAACGAGCAATCCCAGATCTTGAAGACGGTCCGGGTCGTGACGACCGTGGAGTACCTGCTCCGCAACTGAGCTGAGGAGCCTCATCCGCGTGACTTCGGTGATTCTGGACCGCCTCCGGTCCGCACTCGCCAATCGCTACGAGCTGAAGCGCGAGCTCGCGCGCGGAGGAATGGGGCAGGTCTTCGAAGCTCGGGATCTGAAGCACGGCCGCTCCGTCGCCATCAAAGTGCTCGATCCGGAGCTGGCCGCATCGATCGGGCCGGCACGGTTTCGGGCAGAGATCGAAACCGCCGCGCGCCTCTCGCATCCGCACATCGTTCCGCTGTTCGATTCGGGCGAAGCTGATGGCCTCTTCTACTTCGTCATGCCGCTCATCGCCGGCGAGTCGCTCCGCCAGCGCCTGAGCCGCGAGCGCCAGCTTCCCGTGGAGGACGCCCTCCGCATCGCGCGCGAGGCGGCCGACGCCCTGGAGTACGCGCATGGGCAGGGGCTGGTTCACCGGGACGTGAAGCCGGAGAACATCCTGCTCGCGGGAGGGCATGCCCTCGTCCTCGACTTCGGCATCGCGCGGTCCAGGGATGGCGGTGAAGGGGGCTCGACCCGGACGGTCACGCCGATCGGAACCCCAGCGTACATGAGCCCCGAACAGATCGCAGGCGCGGACCTCGACGGGAGGTGCGATCAGTACGCCCTCGCGTGCGTGGTCTACGAGATGCTGGCGGGGCAACCGCCGTTCACGGGCCCGACCCCCGACATCGTTCTCTCGCAGCATCGGTCGGCGGCGCCACGCTCCGTCGACACCATGCGGCCCGCGGCGCCGACGCCTGTCGGGGCAGCTCTGTCGCGCGCGCTGGCCAAGGCCCCCGCCGACCGGTACCGAACCCTTTCGGATTTCGCGGCTGCGCTGACGACGGTGCCCACTCCGACCGGCCTGGGCCGAGGCTCAGCCAGGCTGGGCGGTGCCGGCCGCGTCATGCTCGCGGTTCTCCCGTTGGAAAATCTGAGTGCCGATCCGGAGCAAGAATACTTCGTCGACGGAATGACGGACGAGCTGATCTCGCACTTGAGCCGTCTCCAACCGAAGCGGCTCGGCGTCATCGCTCGCACCTCCGCCCTCCGCTACAAGAAGACGGGGAAGAGCATCGAGGAGATCGGCCGCGAGCTGGGGGTGGAGTTCGTCTTGGAGGGAAGCGTACGCCGCGCCGGAGATCGAATCCGAATCACGACGCAGCTGATCCAGGTATCGGACCAGAGCAATCTCTGGGCCCAGACCCACGATCGTCGCTTGGCGGACATCTTCGAGCTGCAGGACGAAGTCGCAACGACGATCGCCAAGGCTCTAGAGATGGAGCTGGTCCCTTCGAGAGAGGCCTCCGACTCAAGCGCGGAAGTTACGAAGAGCGCCGCGTACGAGGCGTATTTGAAGGGGCGTTTCCACTGGAACAAGAGGACGCCTGAAGGCATCCGGTTAGGGATCGAATGGTTCGAGAGAGCGGTCCAGGCGGATCCTCAATTCGCGCGCGCCTACTCCGGCCTCTCCGATGTTTACAACATCGCGATCACCTACATGCTTTTGCCGGCCGAGGAAGCCCTACCCAAGTCGGAGCGCGCGGCGAGGCGCGCGCTGGAGCTTGATCCCGACCTCGTCGACGCCCACGCATCGTTGGGCAGTGTCTTGACCCACAAAGGAGAGCCGGAGGAGGCGAGGCATGTCTTCCGCAGGGCGCTCGAGCTGGATCCGAACTACGTTCCAGCCCTCTATTGGGGCGCAATGAATTTCGTCACGCTGGGAGACTTCGAGGGAGCGACCGGCACCGTCGCGCGGGCCGACGCGCTCGACCCGCTCTCCGTCACGGTGAAAATCGTCCAGGGCAATATCCACTTTTACGCGCGACGGTACGATCAGGCGCTGTCGTACTTCCGGCACATCGTGGAGCTGGAGCCGAAGCTCTATTGGCCTCACCAACGGGTGGCGATCTGTATGGCCGCGCAGGGGCGGCTCGAGGAGGCCCTGGCGGAGCTGGATCGCCATCCTGCCGATCTCACCGGCAGCCTCGACCTGATCTCGGCCCGCGCGTACATGCTGGGTAGGCTCGGACGCCTCGACGAGGCGCGCGCCGCGCTCGAGCAGCTCGAGGTGCGGTCGAAGTCCGAGTACGTCTCCTGGGAGCGATTTGCGTACGCGTACCTGGGACTCGATGACCGGACGTCGCTGCTGAAGGTCCTCGAGCGGGTCAAGGTACCGGGCGTGCTCGGCCGACTCTCGTTGCGCCACGAGTCCGCGTTCGACCCAGTCCGCGACGACCCCCGATTCGAAAAGCTGCTCCGCGTCTGAAGAGGCACGCGGCGCCCAGACACGCCGTTCGCGATCCGCAACGCCGCTGTAACTCGCACGCGACATGGGTCCATCCCCCCGTGGTACCACCCCGTTCAGCCTGACCCTCCCGGGACACCTCTGCAAAGGTGATCTCCGACCCCGGCTCCGATGCAATTGCTTGAAATTCCTGCGCCTGCGGCCCCGCGGCCTTGATATGTCGATATTTGGCACGCCCTCTGATGCTCATTCGGTGTTCCTCATGAACAGAATGGCTCGAGCGCTACTGATACGCGTTCTTCGCATCGTCCTCGTGGGGCTCGCGGTCGCCGCGTGCCCACGCGACGCGCGCGCGATGGGCGGCGGCGTGGGCATCGACTACTCGGGCGGACCAGGGGATCAGAGGACACAGGACGCGCTGGGCTATCTCACGACCAAGCTCGGCGGCGACGGCGACCTGACCCTAATCGGGGCGCGCTACGACAACACCGAGATCGGGCCGGGCACCCTAGGCGCCGTGGGCGTCGGGATACCCGTTCCGGGTCTGACACTCATTCGCGTCTCGGGCGCGCGCACCATCGGGGACAAGAACTACCGGGCATTCCGGCTCCAGGCCGGGCCGGAGCTCAACGTGGGAGGCGGTCGAACCCTGGGAATCTTCTACCTCCACGTCGAGGACAACCTGGCGTCGCTCTCGAACGGCGTCGTGACGGAGCTCGGCGTCCCGATCTCCCCCGTGCTTGCGGGCGGGCTCGGCGCGGCGGTCGCTTCGAAGGAAGGAGGGCGGACCAGCGCCCAGGGCACCGCGAGCATGACCTGGGGCCCGGCGGGTCGGGTCCAGCTCTTGGGAGAGATGAGCGTGGGCCAGAACGTCGTTGGGTTTTCCCAGAGCGGGTCCTCGTCCCAGGGAGGGGTGCTGGGGCGGCTCCCGATCATGGGCCACGGTTCCTCCTCGAAAAAGGAGGCCGGCGCGGTCAAGGCGGAGTACGGCACGCAAGCGACCGGGCTCGTCGGGATCCGGTTCCTGTTCCCGTAGCGCGAAGTGGGGGGCAAACGGCGTCTTTCGGGGCGCCAGTGAAAGGAGAAACGATATGAAACGAATATGGATTCTCGTGTCGCTCGTGGCGGTGATGGTTTGGACGGTGGGTACGTCGCTCGCTCAGTCCGATACGGCGCCCGGGCAGGCCCCGGCAACGCCCCAGGCCCAGACCCCGGCGTCGCCGGAACCGCAAGCGGCGCCGCAGAGCACCACTCCCCCGACGCCCGATGTCGGACTGAAGGCAGAGGCGGGCGCGAGCGCGGGAGCGACGGTGATCATGGAGAAGGCCAAGAAGGCGCCGCCCCAGGAGGCGGAGGCCACCGAGAAGAGGCTTCGCGAGACGGTCAAAAAGGTCGAAGAGGAAGGCACATCGAAGGGCGACCAGACCGTTGCCTCGCGATTGGGAGCGGAATTCGGCATGACCCCGGACGCGCTGATCGCGGAGAAGAGCCAGTACCAGACTGGCTGGGGTGAGCTCATGATCGCGCACACCATCCTCGCGAGCGCGAAGGGTGGGGTCACGCTCGACCAGCTTTTCGACATGCGTCGGAACGGACTCGGCTGGGGCCAGATCGGACACGGCCTCGATCTCAGGCTCGGTGGAATCGTGAGCGCCGTGAAGGCTGAGAGTCGCGTCGCGCTGGGCGTGGCCAAGGCGGATGGACGGCCTGCGAAGATTCAAAGCGCCGCGGTTCACGCAAACGCGGGCACGAAGGCGGGAGTCGGCGCGGGGCACAAAGGCGCCGGAGTCTCGACGGACGTTGGTGTCGGTGCCGCGGTGAAGGGGCAGACGGGGAAATAACCGGACGATTCAGCGAGCGAGGGCCATCGGGCTTCGGCCCGGTGGCCCGCTCGTCCTCGGTCGTGTAGGACGAACTCCTATAAACGGTTATGGGCATCAATCGTGCTTGCTCCGGCACCCCGATCTAGATAAGCTTATAGCTGACCCCCAGCGTCGTGTGGGGGCGGTTCCATGGAGGTTTAGCTATGATTCGAGCGCTCGTCGCGGACGACCACGCGGTCGTACGCCGAGGGCTCCGGGAGCTCCTGGCCGAATCACGCGAAGTGGCTGTCACCGGTGAGGCCGGGAACGCCCGCGAAACCCTCGAGCAAGTCCGCACAGGGAAGTGGGACGTGCTCGTTCTCGACATCAATCTGCCGGACGCGAGCGGGCTGGATGTGCTCCGCGAGGTCAAGCAGATTTCCCCCCAGCTGCCCGTGCTGATCCTCACGATCTACGCCGAGGACCAATTCGCTGTGCGGGCGCTTCGATCGGGGGCTGCCGGGTACGTCACGAAGCAAAGCGCCCCCGAGGAGCTGGTGGACGCCATCCGGAAGGTCGTGCGCGGCGGCCGGTATATCAGTCCCGCGCTGGCCGAGAGGCTCGCGGTTCTTGCCGATCCCCAAGCGGAGCGGCAGCCGCACGAATCGCTCTCGGAGCGGGAGTTTCAAGTGTTCCGCACCCTAGCATCGGGCAAGACCGTCTCGCAAGTCGCCGATTTGCTCCATCTCAGCGTCAAGACCATAAGCACCTATCGGGCGCGCGTGCTCGAGAAGATGGGCTTGGAAACGAACGCGGAGCTAACGGTCTACGCGGTGCGAAACGGCATCGTCGAGTAGCGTGCTCTAAAGTCTGGAATTGCACCCCCGCTGTCCGTACGTGTAGGACTAACTCCTACTTTCCCCTTCCGAAAATCCCACAAAACAATGAGAGACCCGCCGATGGTGGCTTCGCGCGGGTGGCCGTATTCTTATAGGCGTTGATGCGCTCACCATCCCGGGCGCATGGAATGGCGGCCATGGCAGGCGTTCCCCCTGGCGAATGGTCGCGCAAGAGGCCTCTCGGGCTGGGATTTCCGACGCTTCACTGCATCGTGCGTCGACAGATACCCCCACGTACCGTTGAAGTTTGGGGGCGTCGGAATCCCCCCGGAGGCCTCAAGTTGTTTCCCCACCCGCCGCGCTCAGGTGCCGACCGTATAGGCGCTCCATCGCCTGTGCTACCCTAGCCCGGCGTGGAAACGAAATCGCCCCGGGCTGATTCAGCGTACAAATCATCGGGATCGACGGTCCTCGTGACCGGCGCTTCGGGCTTCGTCGGAAGCCGCGTGGCGCTGCGGCTCGCCGGCGTCGGCTCTCGTGTTCGGGCGCTTGTGCGGCGTCCGGGAGCGGCGCCGGATCTCGGCAGCGCCGGCATCGAGGAGATCGAAGGTGATTTCGTCGATCGCGATGTGGCCCACCGCGCGGCGGTGGGCGCGGATCTCGTGGTGCATTGCGCCGCCACCTCGGGACCCGACTTCGACCCGGTCCGCCGCGTGAATGCCGAGGGCACGTACTCCGTGGTGGATGCGGCCCTCACCGCCGGATCCCGCCGTTACGTTCATATCTCGACCTGCTCGGTCTACCGCACGGGCGGTCTCACGCTGGTCGACGAGGACGCGCCACTCAAGGAGGCGGGCGATCCCTACGGCGTCACGAAGGCGGAGGCCGACCGGATCGTCCTCGACGCGGCGGCCGGCGGACTCCAGGCCGTGATCCTTCGCCCAGGCGCGATCCTGGGCGTTCACCCGACGTCCACCTGGGCGATCAAGATGCCCGCGCGCGTCCGCGATCGCCAGATCAAGCTCACGATCGACGGCGGGAACACGGTGCCCTATGTCCACGTCGAGGACCTGGTCGACGCGGTTCTTCTCGCGCTCGGCAACGAGCGGGCGGCTGGTCGCGTCTACAACGTCGTCGACGGCCACATGACGTGGAAGGAATACACGGACGAGATCCGCGGCTGGTTCGGCACGCCGCCCCTCGAGGTCGTTCCCAAGGACCAGGTTCCCGACGGGGGATACTGGACGGGGAAGTTCGACGCGACGCGGATCCGCGCCGAGCTCAACTACGCGCCCCGCCACACCTACGCGGAGGGAATGGCCGAGGCGGCCCGACACTGGAGGCAGGAGCTTGAAACGGCCCGATCCGTCTGAATACGCGCCGTACTACGGCAAGTACATCGAGAAGGTTCCGGATGGCCCGATCCTGGACATCCTGCGCGCGCAGATTCGCGGCACCCTGGAGCTACTGCGCTCTTTGCCCGAGTCGAAGGGTGAGCACGTCTACGCGCCCGGCAAGTGGAGCATCAAGCAGGTCGTTGGCCACGTGAGCGACGGGGAGCGCGTATTCGCGTATCGGGCGCTCCGATTCGGACGCAGCGACGCCACTCAGCTCCCGGGCTTCGAGCAGGACGACTACGCGCGCGACGGCGGATTTGCCGCGCGATCCCTGCGCCATCTTGCGGACGAGCTGGAGGCGGTCCGCCGCGCGACGGTGCTCCTTTACGAGGGCTTCGGTGAGGGGGACTGGTTGCGGAAGGGGATCGCTTCCTCGAACCCGGTGAGCGTGCGCGCCCTCGCCTACATCATCGCGGGCCACGAGCTCCACCACGTCAAGATTCTCCGGGAACGATACCTGGCCTGAGTCGCGCCCTGCTCCACGATCCGGAAAGCCCGCCTCGCGCGTCTCCCGGCTAGTCCCGCCCCGAGAACAGCGTCACCGCAACCCCGCAGAGGACCAACGCCCCTCCCAGGTACGTGATCGGCGCCGGCGATTCTCCCCGTACGATCGCGCCCACGATCACCGCGATCATTGGGATGATGAGCGCCGCCACGGTTACCCTCGTCACCTTCCATTGTCCGACGAGCCAGGTATAGAGGACGTAGGCGCCCAGGTTTCCGGCGATCGCCAGATAGATAATCGGACCCCAGCCGGTCATCGTGTGGGGCAGCGTGTGCGACTCCCCGAGCGCGAGGCTTGCCAGGAAGCAGATCACGGCTCCGATGGCCGCGCCCAGCGCGTTCACGACGAACGCCGAATGGGTGGGCACCTTCTTCAAGATGACGCCCGCGAGGGCGGCACAGGTCGCGCCGCCGAAGACGCCGAGAAGGGCCGGGGCGGGGGCTCCCAGCTTGAGCTCGCCGGAGAAGATCAGCGCGACCCCGGCCAATCCCACGACGGCAGCGAGCATGCGCCGGCGATCCAGCGCATGGACGCCGAGCATCGACGCGAAGATGCCGGTCGTGAGCGGGGTCGTGGCATAGAGCGTCGCCGCGATCCCGCTCGGCACGGTCTGTTCGCCCCAGTAGAGCAGGGCGAAATTCACGCCCAGATTGAGAAAGCCGAAGAGGGCGATTCCCTTGAGCGCCGCTCCCCGCGGCCAGTCGGCCCGCGTGGCCAGGGCGACAAGCGTATTCAGGGCGGCCGCCAGAATCAGCCGGATCGTCGCCCCCCAAAGGGGAGGCACCGCCTCGTTCCCGATCCGGATCGCCAGGAACGTGGTTCCCCAGATCAAGGACATGCCTACGAAGGCGGCGTACTGGGCGGGTTGTCGGGTCTCGGCGGGGGATGGAGCGTTCATTGATGAGGCGATCCTGACACATTCGCGCGTCAAAGCGAAGGGGCGCCCCATCGTGGGGCGCCCCTCGAAGTCTTGACCTCGCCGCGCCGGCTACGTCGGGCGTGCGCTAGGGTCGGAGTGAGACCTGCGATCCCTTGTTGTCATACAGGTTGAGGCGCGGCCCCTTGTCTTCCGTGATCATCAGCTGGGCGCGTGGGCTCTCGGTTGCGTCGAACAGATCGAGAGCGGGTCCTTCCTTGTCCACGCCGAGATTCACGCGGAGCTTTCCGTCCTTGTCGAGGAGCGTGAGGGCGGGGCCCTCATCTCCGACAGCCAGGATCATCCGCGCCTTCCCTTGCGCGTCGCGGACGATGAAGAGCTCCGCATCGAGCGTCTTGCTCGGAGGTGCGGAGAGGCCGAGAAACAGGGCTCCCACCACACCAAGTAGAGCGATCGAGCCGCCGATCTTGAGGCTTCGATTCTCGCGCTCCACTTTTTCCAGCCGGATCAACAACGAATCCTGCATTTGATTCTCCGACGACATGCACCCCCCTTACACCGTGAATGTGAAATGTCTCGCTCGACCGGAACAACATTCATATATCGGCAAGAGGGGACGGAAGGTTAGCTCGGATCGACGCGCGAAGCGATTTGGAGCGCGCGGCAAAGCGCATTCGGGCGATTTGCCAAAGCGCTCGTGCGCCGCGGACGATCGCGGCGACGTCGATCGCGGACACGATGAAATTGCCGACCGCAATTTCGAACCGTGGCGTTTTGATCGACGCGCGACGAACGTGGATCGCGACGCGAGACGACGTCGACGACATCTCGATGCGAGACGAGGAGCGAAGACGCTTCGCGAGCGCGCGATGGGGATCGTGGCCGGCACGGGCCGCCAGGGCCGCCACGGGCCGCCACAATCTAATTCCCAAGGAGCGTGCAAGTCGGGCCCGAGAGAGTGCAATTGGAGTGCGGTCAGAAACTGTGCAACCTATTAAAATATATTAACTTACATCCTAAAGTCGTGCCCGTCGAATGCCGATGAATAGCAACGGACAAGAACGTCCGTCGGAGGTGGGATGCCTAAGTCGGCTCGGCGCTATTTTCAGATCGTCATATTTCGAGTCGGCCTCGCGGTCATGGCGCTTCTTACGGCGGCCTGGGCCGGACATCAGCTGCGAGAAGACGGCCCGGTCTGGCTCATCGCTTCGATCTTCGCGGCGAGCGCATCGGTCTGTCTCATCTGGCCGCTTGTCGTGCCCGCGGAGAACAGCACGATGGTTGTCTACTCGGTCGGGCCCGCGTTCTATCTCGCCGGCATGTTCCTGCTCCCGCCAGGACTCTTGGTGCTCGTGATCGGATTCTCGACCGCGCTCTCGGGAATCGTGTACGGCACTCGCGCGTACCGAACGGTCTTTCAGCTCTCGGCCTCGATCCTGGCGTTCGGCGGATTCGCGCTCTTCTTTCACCTCGGTCCGCAGCCTGCCGACTTCATGTTCCATCCCGCCCCACGCGCCGGCCTCGAGCTCCTGATCGCGACGGCCGCGCTCATCTCGCTGCTCATCATCCGCAGCCTGGCGCTGCGCGTCGAGCACGGGGATCACGCGCCCCACTGGGGTGCGTTCCAGAAGACCGCCATCATCGAAGCCGTCCTCTGTCTCGCGTTTTCGCTGACCATCACGGTGCTCGCTCGCATCCACCTCGCCCTTCTCTCGATCGTCTACGTCGAGATCGGAGCGGTCTGGTGGTTCCTGCACCGTTACCACGGATACGTGAGCCGGATGAAGGGCGGGAGGATGGTGCCGTCGGTGGCTCCCGTTTGGGGGCGGTTCGACAAGTCGCCCCGCCTGGCGGGCGAGGCAAAGCAGGAGGAGTGGGCGAGCGCGCGGGCTCGGAAGGCTGCTAGCGGGACTTCCCGGCGGGGCCGGCTTTGACGATTTCGGCGGGGCGCGATCTGCCGTAGCGACCCGCGACGTACTCCTCGACCAGAGCGAGAAAATCCTCCGCGATTCGCGGGCCCTGAAGCGTCGTCCGGAGGGATCCGTCGACGTAGACCGGCGCCTTCGGGTCCTCCGCCGTGCCGGGCAACGAAATGCCGATGTCCGCGTGTCTTGATTCCCCCGGGCCGTTCACCACGCAGCCCATCACCGCGACGCGGAGCTCCTCCACGCCCGCGTAGCGGGCCCGCCACTCCGGCATCCGTTCCCGAAGCCGAGCGTTCACCCGTTCGGCAAGCTCCTGGAAGAAGCTGCTCGTGGTCCGGCCGCACCCGGGGCAGGAAGTGACCTGGGGCTGAAAGTGGCGGATCTCGAGGGATTGGAGGATTTGCTGGCAGACCCAGACCTCCTCGCGGCGGTCGCCGCCGGGCTGGGGAGTCAGGCTCACGCGGATCGTATCGCCGATCCCATCGAGCAGGAGCGTGGAGAGGCCGGCGGTCGAGGCGACGATCCCCTTCGTCCCCATGCCGGCTTCGGTGAGCCCGAGATGGAGCGGGAAATCGGTTTCCGCAGCGAGCCGCCGGTAGATCGCGATCAGGTCGCGGACCCCGGAGACCTTGGCGGATAGGACGATCGCGCCATGCGGCTGGCCGAATTCCTCGGCGAGCGCCGCCGATCGGACGGCGCTCTGGAACATCGCCTCGAGCGTGACGTCGCGATCGTCCCTCGGCTGGGCCCGACGCGCGTTCTCATCCATCAGCGCGGTGAGGAGCTCGCGATCGAGCGAGCCCCAGTTGACGCCGATCCTCACCGGCTTCCCGTTCGCCGCGGCGACCTCGATGATCCGTCGGAAGTGATCGTCGTGCTTCTTCCCGGCTCCGACGTTTCCGGGATTGATCCGGTACTTGTCGAGGGCGCGCGCGCACTCGGGATACTCCGTGAGCAGGAGGTGGCCGCTGAAGTGGAAGTCCCCGATGATGGGCGCCGTGACGCCTTGATCGCGCACGCGCCGCACGATCTCGGGCACCGCCTTGGCCGCCTCCGGCGTGTTGACGGTGACGCGGACGAGCTCGGATCCCGCCTCGGCGAGCGCCGCGGTCTGGTCGGCGGTCGCTTTGGCATCGGCGGTGTCCGTGTTGGTCATCGACTGGACGGCGACGGGGGGGCCGCCTCCGACCGTCACCGAGCCGATGGTGACAGGGACGGAGTGCCGGCGGGGCCGATCTTCGGACGCCGGGGTGGAGCCTGGCTTCATGGATATCACGAGCATCCGGCGAGTCTACCGCGCTCCCAGAGGGCGGTCAAACGAACGGCGAGGTGCTATGCTCGCCGGGTGACGACAAATCCGACGATGACTCCGCCCGCGCCGCCCGCGCCACCCGCGCTGCCCGCGCCGAGCGTGAAGCGCATGTTCGCGTCGATCGCGGGCTCCTACGATCGCGCGAACCAGATTCTCTCATGGGGCATGCACCACGGCTGGCGCGTCGCGGCGGTTCGCTGGAGCGGCGCCAAGGCCGGCGACCGGGTCCTCGATTGCGCGACCGGGACGGGGGATCTGGCGCTCGCGTTTCGACGCGCCGTCGGACCCGAGGGCGAAGTGGTCGGCACCGATTTCTGCGAGGAGATGCTCGCGATCGCGTCGGAGAAGTCGAGGCGAGCTGGGCTCTCCGTCCGCTACGAGCCGGCGGACGTGCTCTCGCTCCCGTACCGGGATGCCTCGTTCGACATCGCGTCGATCGCCTTCGGCATCCGGAACGTCGAAGACCCCGCGCGGGGGATTGTCGGGCTGGCCAGAGTGGTCCGGCCCGGAGGGCGCGTCGTGGTGCTGGAATTCGGCCAGCCGGGGAGCGCCCTGTTCGCGCCCCTCTACCGCTTCTATTCCCGGCGGATCCTCCCGACGATCGGCGGGTGGGTCAGCGGCGAGCGCTCAGCCTACGAGTATCTCGATCGCACCTCGTCGCGCTTTCCCGCGGGAGAGCGTTTCGCCTCGCTGATGCGCGCGACCGGCGCGTTCCGCCGCGTGGAGTCGCACGCGCTCACAGGCGGCGTCGCGCATGTCTACGTGGGCGAGGTGGGGGTACCGCAATGATGACGGTCCCAGGAGATGCCTCGACGTGAGCTTTCGGACGACGCTCCCCGTGCGCTTCCAGGATGTCGACGCCGGCGGGGTCCTCTTCTTCGGCCGGATCTTCGACTATTGCCACCAAGCGTATGAGGAGTTCGTCGCGACCTCGGGAGTCGATCCCGCGCATTACTTCGCCGGCGATGACTACCTCGTGCCGATCGTGCACGCGGAGGCCGACTATCGGGCTCCGATCCGCCATGGCGAGCGCGTCGTCGTCACGATCGACGTGAGCCGCGTGGGACGAGCCTCGATCGAGCTTCGCTATCGCGTCACGGGTCTCAAGGAAGATCTGCGGGACGAGGTGACCACGGTCCACGCCTTCGTCGAGCGGGCGGCGATGAAGCCGATCCCGATCCCGGCCGCCCTACGTGAGTTCTTTCTCGGGCACCTGGTTCCGGAAGCGGTCGCGCACCACCCGCCGAAGTAGCTTTCCCGAGGGGCTCCGGGGCAGCTCCCGCAGCACCATGAGCCGGCGCGGCAGCTTGAATGAGGCGAGCGTGGGCTCAGCGTGGCGGCGAAGCTCCTCGATCGTGACCACCTCGTCGCCCCGCACCTGGATCGCCGCCGCGACCTCGTTTCCCCAGGAGCCCGCGGGGATGCCGACCACGCACGCGTCCGCCACCGCCGGGTGCTCCCGAAGCACGCGCTCGACCTCCTCGGGCGAGACATTCTCGCCTCCGACGACGATCCGGTCGATGCGCCGATCCTTCACCAAGAGTCTCCCGGCGGCATCCCACGCTCCGACGTCGCCCGTCTTGAGCCAGCGGCCGGCCCAGGCCGACGCGTTCGATTGCTCGTCCTCGAGGTAGGCGGCCATGACGGTCGGTCCGCGAACCACGATTTCCCCCTCCACGCCCTTTCCCGCGGCCTGTCCGTCCGAGTCGCGGATCTCCACCTGAGTGAACATCAGGGGGCGTCCCGCCGACTCGAGACCGGCCGGCCATTCGCGAAGCGAGAGCGTCGTGACTTGGGAAGCCGCTTCGGTGAGTCCATAGGTGGGGAGGGCATGGAGACGGAGGTCGGCCGCCTGCTCCAGCAGAGCCGCCGGGATCGGACCGCCGCCGATGAGCGCGGCGCGGAGGGAGGTGGGGAAGATCCGGCCGCGCCGTCCTTCGAGGAGCCGCTCGAGCATCGGCGGCACGAGGGAGAGGAGCGTGACCCCTTCCGCGTCGATCGCCTTGTTTACCGCGTCGGCGTCGAAGCGATCGTGGAGCAGCACGCCGGTTCCGTAGTACGCGCTCCGCGTCAGGATGGAGAGCCCGCCGACGTGGTGGAGCGGGAGGCAGCTGAGCCAGAGGTCGTTCGGGCGCACGCCCAGATTCCGCGCGGACTGGAGCGCGCTCCAGAAGAAATTCCCGTGGGTCAGGATGCACGCCCGCGGCTCGCCGCCCGTCCCGGACGTGAAGCAGAGCGCGGCAGGCGCGTCGAGCCGGCGATCGCGGACCTGGACGGTCGGCGCGGCGCTCTCCAGGGCCGCGGCCGAGGTCTTCTCCCGGGCCACGGCCGGCGCCTTCCCCCGGGTCGCCCCGATGGCCTCGCTCGTGATGACGAGCTCGACCATGGCCCGCTCCCGGAGCGCCTGCCGCTCCAGGGGCGTCAGCGACGTGCCGATCGGCGCCGGGAGGACGTCGGCACGATGGCACGCATGAAACGCGATCGCGAAGGGAAGGGGATGCTGCGGCTCGAACTCGAGGGAGAGATGCTCGCCCGCGCCCAAGCCCTGCACGAGGAACGCGTCGGTCGACTCTTGCACCGCGGCGTCGAGCTGGCCGTAGGTGAAGGCGCGTCCGCCGTGGCGGAGTGCCAGGCGGCCGGGAGCGATGCGCGCCCAGAACCGGACGGGGTCGGGGGTCGAAGTTTGGGTCACGCGCCCTCCTCCGCGAACGACCCCACCAGCTCCGCCGCGCTCCAGAACGCGGCAGGGAGGGTTGCGCCGAGGCCGGGCTCCGTGGGGACGCGGGCCTTGCCGCCAGGGTAGGACGTCACGCGGCGCGACCCGTCGAACGCCCGCTCCGCGGAGGCGACGCCGTGGGCGAAGCGGCTCGGGCCGAGCGAAGCGGCGAGGTGGAGCGCGCCGGTCCGGCCGATGTCGCTCTCCAGCAGCGACGTCACGACCACCGCCGCGCCGAATTCCCCGGCGAGGGCCGCCACCGCTCCTGCGGCCTGGAGACCGCCGAGCGCCATCGGCTTCACGATGAGGATATCGGCCGCGCCCGCCGCCAGAATCCGGCGCGCGGTCGCCAGGTCACGCACCGCCTCGTCGGCGGCGATCGGCACGCCCGCGGCCGCGCGGACGCGCGCGAGCGCGTCGATCGCGTCCGCCGGGACGGGCTGCTCGCAGAATTCGATGTCGTAGCGACGGAGCTCGGCCAGAGTCTGGATCGCCTCGATCTCCGACCACGCCTGGTTCGCGTCCACTCGAATCCGAACCGCCGGTCCCGCGACCTCACGCACCGCGCGGACGCGGGCGACGTCCTCACCGAGCGACCCGCCACCGACCTTGACCTTGATCGTGCCGACACCCGATGCGACCGCGGCCATCGCCCCCCGCGCCGTCCGGTCCGGGGACAGACGGGGGATCGCGGCGTTGACCGGGACTTCGGTGAGCGCACCGGACCCGCTCAGGAACCGGGCCACGGACATGTTTGCATGCTGCGCCGCGAGGTCGTGAAGCGCGAGATCGATCGCGTGTCGCGCGCACGGAGACGCCGCGACCGGGGCCAACCGGGGGAGGTCGGCGGCCGCCTCGAGATACGCCTCCCGCGGAAGCCCGACCAACCGTTCCGCCGCGCCTCGCAGCGCCGCCACGCTGGACGCGTGCGTCTCGAGTCCGAACCCGGGCCAGGGCGCGGTCTCGCCGAGACCGACCCAGCCCCCTTCCTCCTCGAGGAGCAGGATCGAGCCGACGCGCTCGGTCGTGGGCCCTTCCGCGCTCGGCCATGCATCGGGCAGCGGGGTGCGATAGGACCGAATCCAGACCTTTCGAATGGTCATCCGAGGACGATCCCCGCCGCGAAGAGAACGCCGAAGAGGGCGTGAAGCCGCGCGGTGTCGAGGAGGGCCCGGTTCAGCGCGGGACCATCCTCCCGCTCCCGCACCGCGTGGAGCGCGCGCATCGCCAGAGGCCCCGTCGCGAAGGGAAGGAGGACCCACGCCGACCGGAATCCCTGCGCCCAGAGGCCGAGCGGGACCGCGTAGGCCGCGATCAGGAACGCCAGAAACTCAGCCCGCGCGCCCCGGCGGCCGAGGATGACGGCCAGCGTTCGCTTCCCGGCGGCGCGGTCACGATCGAGGTCCCGCACGTTGTTCACGATCAGGATCGCGGTCGCGAGCGCTCCCACGGGAATCGCCGCCAGGACCGCCTCGGGGTGGACGGTCCCCGCTTGGACATAGTAGGTCCCGAGGACGGCGACAAAACCGAAGAAGAGAAGCACCGCGAGATCTCCGAGGCCGACGTACGCGAGGGCGAACGGTCCGGCGGTGTACCCGATGCCGGCCGCGATCGAGGCCGTGCCGATCGCGACCACGGGCCAGCCGGCGACCCTCCAGAGATAGACGCCCGCGAGGGTGGCGATCGCGAAGGAGACGATCATCCCGGTCCGCACCTCGCTCCCGCTCAGCCAGCCTTGCGGCAGGACCCGGGGCGGGCCGATCCGGCCCGGCGCATCGGCGCCCTTCCGAAAGTCGTAGATATCGTTCGCGAGGTTGGTGCCGATCTGGATCGCGACCGAGCCGACCAGGGCGGCAAGCGCGGCCAGCGGGCGCGAGGCCCCGTGGCGCCACGCCACGGCGGTTCCAACGAGGACGGGAACGACCGACGCGGCGAGGGTGGGAATACGGAAGGCGTGAAGCCACGCCCCGACCCTGCTCGGGCGCGGGATGACGACCTCGCGGAGTCCGCTCCCTTCGCCCGCTTGGACGCCGATCACCGGGTCAAGGGAGGCGGGGGAACTTGGTGAAGTCGGGCTTTCGCCGTTCGAGGTACGCGTTTCGCCCCTCCTGCGCCTCTTCGGACATGTAGTAAAGAAGGGTGGCGTTCCCCGCGAATTCCTGGAGCCCCGCCTGCCCGTCGCAATCGGCGTTCAACGCCGCCTTGAGGCACCGGAGCGCCATCGGGCTCATGGCGAGGATCTCCCGGCACCACGAGACCGTCTCCTCCTCGAGCCGCTCGAGCGGGACGACCGCGTTCACGAGGCCCATCGCGAGAGCTTCCTTCGCGTCGTATTGCCGGCAGAGATACCAGATCTCACGGGCCTTCTTCTGGCCCACGATCCGCGCGAGGTACGCCGCGCCAAACCCGCCGTCGAACGAGCCGACCTTGGGCCCGGTCTGGCCGAATCGGGCGTTTTCCGCCGCGACGGTCAGGTCGCAGACTACGTGGAGCACGTGGCCGCCGCCGATCGCGAAACCGGCCACCATGGCGATCACCGGCTTGGGGAGCGCGCGGATCCGCTTCTGAAGATCGAGGACGTTGAGTCGTGGAACCTGATCGTCGCCGACGTAGCCGGCCGCCCCGCGGACGCGCTGATCGCCGCCCGAGCAGAACGCTTCCTCGCCGGCTCCGGTCAGGATGACGACGCCGATCTCAGGATCCTCACGCGCATCGTCGAATGCCTCGATCATCTCGCGGACGGTCTGGGGCCGGAAGGCGTTCCGCACGTCCGGCCGGTTGATCGTCACCTTCGCGATGCCGTCGGCCTTCTCGTACAGGATGTCTTGGTAGGTTTTGGCGTTCTTCCATGCGACGGTCGTGGCGACGGGCATCGTGGCTCCTTTACGCGGGCAGGGAGGCCTTGCGATCGGGCGCGGCCACGAGCCGGTCGAGCCGGTCGAGGACCGCCCGGCGAAAAGCCTCGGGCTGTTCTAGGTGAATGTTGTGTCCGGCGCCCGGCACGATCATGGCCTCCGCGTCGGGAATCGCGGCGGCCATCCGTTGCACGAGTGCCGCGTACTTCGGATCGAGAGCGCCGGCCAGAAGGAGGGTCGGGCAGTGGACCGACCCGAGGCGCGGGCCGAGGAATTCCTGCGCGCCCTGTCCCAGGCCGCGGAGGGACCCCGCCAGACCCGCGGCGTTGTTGCGGAGCCGCCGGGCGCGCTGCTCGCTGTGTGCCTCCTTGGACAAGCCACGCTGCGACCCGAAGATCGGGAGCGCCTCCCACGTGTCCACGAACCAGGGGACGCCGCGCGCCGCGATCTCCGCGGCGAAGGCTTCGTCGCGGATCCGTCGCTCGGTTCGCGCGGATTCCTCTGCGATTCCCGCGGAGGTCGATTCGAGAATCAGGGAGGCGACGCGCGCGGGCTCTGTGACGCCCAGATAGAGAGCCACGCGGCCGCCCATCGAGTACCCCATCCAATGGGCGTGCGCGATTCCGAGCGTCGTGATCAGTGTCGCAAGATCACGCGCCGTCTCGGCCATGGTGAAGCGATGTGGCTCCGCGGGGATGCCGGTCCGGCCGTGGCCCGGGAGGTCGATTCCGACGCCGGCGAAGCCGGCCTCAGTCAGCGCTGCCGCCGTCCCGATCCAATCCTCGGACGATCCGCTGAACCCGTGCAACATGACGACCGCGGCGCGTGCCGTATCGACCCCGCCCGCAATCCTCACGCCGTAGCTCAGGCCGGCGACGTCGATGGCCCTGGCTTCCTCCCAGCCGGTCACAGCGTCTCCTCGACCGCGCGGATCACGTCCGCGCGCAACGCCTGATGGAGCGCCCGCGTTTCGTCGCGGTCGGTCCGGACCTCGAGGATCTCGGTGGCGCGCCTCGCGAGCGAGGACGCGGCCCTGGCGCCGAGCGCGGCGAGAGAATCCGGGCGCGCGAACGGAATCCCGTACATCGCCGCCGCGGGGGCGAAGTCGAGCCCGTGCGGCGTGCCGAAGTAGCGCTCGAAGACCTCGCCGTGCCGCGCGATCGGGAGGAGCGAGAAGACGCCTCCGCCGTCGTTGTTCACGATCACGATCGTGGCCCGGGCGTTTCCCTCGCGCGCGGCCGCGAGCCCGTTCAGGTCGTGGTGGAAGGAGAGGTCGCCAGTCACGATGAGGACGGGGAAATCGCCCGCCGCGCCCGCGCCGAGCCCGCTCGAGATCACGCCGTCGATCCCGCTCGCGCCCCGGTTGGCGAGGATCCGGAGCCGCTTGGCAGAAGCGGGCGCGAACAAGTCCAGATTTCGGATCGCGAGGCTGTTCCCGACGTAGACGAGCGTTCCTTCGGGGGCCGAGTCGAGGAGCGCGGGGAAGAGATACCCCTCGGAGAGGTCGGAGACGGACGCGCGTCGGCGGTCGATCGCGTCGCGCGCGGCTCGTTCGGCGAGGTCGAACGTCTCGCCCCAGCGCGGGAGCGGGTCCGATCCCTTGGCCAGCGAGTCCGCGAGGGCGGACGCGAACGCGGTCGGATCGGCCGCGAAGACCTCGCGCGCGCGGCGCGAGGGGCTGCGCCAGCCGCGGGCCGGATCGACGAGGAGATGCACCGCCCCCGGGTGCCGCGCCGCGTACAGGTGATAGGACTTCGAGGTGAGCGCCGGCCCGAATTGGATCACGACCTCCGGCGCCTCGCGCGCGGCGAATCCCGGCGCGCGGAGAAACGCGTCATAGGCGCCGAGCACGTGCGATCGGTCGTGCGGGCCATAGCGAACCTGCGACGCCGGATCGGCGAGGATCGGATACCCGGTCACGGCGGCGAGGCGCGCGACCGCCGCCGGCAGCTCCGGCGACGCGTCCTCGGGGCCGCAAATGATCAGCCCGCGACGTCTCTGACGCAGGAGGCCGGCCGCGCGCGCGAGATCCCGCGCCGATGGCGATGGAGATTCGGGCGCTCCGGCCGCGCCCGGCGACTCGGCGGCCCCACCCGCCATCGCGGCATCGCCCCGACGCGCGGCATCGCCCCGACGCGCGGCATCGCCCCCACGCGCGGGACGCGCCTCCAGCAACTCGGGGTCTGGAACGAGCGGCTCGCGAAACGCGAAGTTGAGATGAACCGGGCCCGCGGGCGGACCCCACGCCTCCGCCACCGCGCGGGCTCCGAGCGCGGCCGCGTACTGGATCAGGTCCGGCTCGGCCACGGGCGCGCCGACCTCGTGGAACCAGCGCGCGGCGGCTCCGAACATCCGGATCTGATCGATCGTCTGCGACGCGCCCGCGTCTCGCAGCTCGGGGGGACGGTCGGCGGTGAGAAGAATCAACGGAACGCGCGCGTGGTGCGCCTCGACGGCGGCCGGATGGAGGTTCGCGGCGGCGGTTCCGGAAGTCGTCAGGATGGCCACCGGCCGGCGCGAAGCCTTCGCCAGGCCGAGCGCGAAGAAGGCGCCCGCCCGCTCATCGAGCGCGACGTGGGTCCGGATCGAGGAACGGTGGAGCGCCAGCACGAGCGGAGCGGACCGGGAGCCGGAGCAGACGCACGCGTCGCGGACGCCCCGCTCCTCGAGGGCGAAGACGAACGCCTCGGCCCAGGCGAGGTTCGTCGCCGCGGTCGCGGAGCCGGCCGCGTCCTCCACCGCGCGCGCGGGTCCGTCGACTTTGGAGGAGAGGTCAGCCACGAAACAGCACGTCCTCGATCGAGCCGAGCTTCGCTTCGCACTCGTCCCATTCGCGCTCGGCCCGCGATCCGGCGACGATCCCGGCGCCCGCGTAGAGGAGCGCGCGGTCGCCGCGTACGAATGCCGACCGGATCCCCACCGCGAAATCGCCCTCGCCCCCGGGCTTCATCCAGCCGATGGGGCCGGCGTACCAGCCGCGTCCTCGCGGCTCGATCACGCGGATGAGCTTGAGGGCCTCCTCGCGCGGCGTTCCCGCGACGGCGGGGGTCGGGTGGAGCCGGGAGACGAGATCCAGCACGTGGGTCCCGGGAGCTGCGGTCGCCGTGATCGGCGTGCGCAGGTGCGCGAGACCATGAAGGCGAAGCAGGGCCGGCTCGGGCGGCGCCGCGGCGTCCGGGCAAACGCCTCGGAGCGCGGCCAAGATTTCTCTCGCGACCACCTCGTGCTCGCGGCGTTCCTTGGGATCGTCCAGGAGGGCGCGAGCGGCGTCACTCCCGTCGGCGCTTCCCAATCGCGCGGTGCCCGCCACCGCGTCCGCGCGGACGCGCCCCTCGCGCAGCGACACCAGCCGCTCCGGGCTCGCACCAAGAAAGACGGAACCCGAGTCGTTCCAGTAGAGGAAGCGGAAGCACGAGGGATACGTCTCGCGAAGCGCCGTGAAGGCCCGGACGGCATCCCAGCCGACAGGGGTGCGCGCCTCGCGGCTTCTGGCCAGGACTACCTTCTCGACGCCGCCGGCTTGAATGCGATCGAGCGCCCACCCGACCGCCCGCGACCAATCTCCGCGCGACCACTCCCCGGCGAGGTCCTCGTCTTCCATCCGGGTGCCCAGCTCCGCCGGCCTGGGGCCGAGCCCGACGCTGCGTCCGAGACCGAGACCGCGCCCGAGTCCGAGCCACGGTTGGACATCGGCCCAGGTGGTGAGGGCAGCATGTCCGTCCGTGTCGCGGTGCCACTGAAGGGCCGGAATCATCACCACGCCGGCGGGGAGTCCCCACGCCGACGCGGGACCGCCGTCGAAGCTGAACCCGCCGAATGCGATCGGCGTTGTGTCGGTCGGTTGGCCGGGGAGCTTCGTCGATCCGGCGATTTCACGGAGCCAGAGGCGGGCTTCCATCCACGGGTCCGGGCCCGAGAACTCGCGCCGGGCCGAGGCCCCGATCAGGGAAATGCATTCCCCGTCCGGGGATTCCCAGAAGAAGCAGGGCGGCGCCAGGAGGCTTTCGTCCACGGCGTCGAGACGAAAATCGTCCTGGGTCGCGGCGCCGGGCGCGGAGGCGGACCCCGAGAGCGAGTCCTTCATCGTTATCGAGTGGGGAGGCGAGGCCACGCGGCGAGTATAGAGACTCGGGAGTCCACGGGCAACCGGGGGCGGCAGCGCCCAACCGGCCTTCGCGCAAAGAAATGGCGAATCGCGGCCGGCTCGTCTATCCTGCCGCGGCCAGCGTCGGGATCGGGCGTCCGCCGACTCCCGGGGACCAGGATCCCGCTTGACGTCGGAGCGACTTGGTGACAATATTCACAAAGTTTTTTCGCATCCACCGATTTCGCGGAGCGATCTCGGACATGGGGAAGGCGTAGCCGGCACCGGTGTCCCTCCAGATCAAACAGGGAGTCATTCCCCTCCTCATCGTCGTCCTCCTGGGCCTCGGCGGATGGGCGTTCCTCGACGCGTTCAGCAACGTCGGGTACGCGCCGAAGCAGCCGGTGCCGTTCAGCCATAAGCTGCATGCCGGCACGCGGAAAATCCCCTGCCTCTACTGCCATTCCAACGCGGAGCGATCCCGCCACGCCACCGTCCCGGCGGGAAACGTGTGTATGAACTGCCACCTGGTGGTCCGCACCGACAGCCCTTCCATCCAGCTCGTCACGAGCTACTACCAGTCGAATAGGCCGATGCCGTGGGTGCGGGTCCACCGGCTCCCCGACTACGTCTACTTCAGCCATCGCTGGCACATTGCCAGAGGGATCGCGTGTCAAACCTGCCACGGCCCCATCGAGACGATGGATGTGGTGCGCCAAGTGTCCAGCTTGAAGATGGGTTGGTGCATCGATTGCCACCGGCTGAACAAAGCGTCCACGGAGTGCAATACATGTCACATGTGAACGGGGGACCGGACGTGAAGGCGAACGAGATACCTGAGCCGGCCGGTTCCGCGCCGCCCAAGCACTGGTCGACCCTCGCCGAGCTGCGCGGCTCGGCCGAGGTCGCGGAGCTGCGCGAGCGCGAGTTCTTCACGCCGTCCGAGGAAGAGGAGAGCGAGCTCCCGTCCCGCCGGGAATTCCTGAAGTTCCTCGGCGCCGGCGCCGCCTTCGCCGCGGCGGGATGCGCGCGCAAGCCGGTCGAGAAAATTCTTCCGTACGTCAAGGCGCCGGAAGAGCTTTCTCCGGGGAACGCGATCTATTTCGCGTCCACATGCAGCGACTGCCCCGCCGCCTGCGGCACCCTCGTCAAGACCCGAGAGGGAAGGCCGATCAAGATCGAGGGGAACAAGTCGCACCCGATGAGCCGCGGCGCCCTCTGCGCGCGCGGCCAGTCATCGATCCTCAACCTCTACGATCCAGATCGCCTTCGCGGTCCGCTGCTCGTCGACCGGGCGAAGGGCTCGACATCGGCGGCCGGTTGGAGCGAGATCGACCGCCGCGCCGCGAAAGCCCTGGGCGAGGCGCGGGACCGCGGCGGCAAGCTCGTCTTCCTGACCGGGACCATCGTGAGCCCGACGACGCTCGCGCTGATCCAATCGTTCCTCGGAGCGTTCCAGGGCGCGGAGCACGTGGTCTATGACGCCGTCTCCTCCGACGCGCTCGCCAAGGCGCAGGAGCTCTGCTACGGCGGGCGGATCATCCCGCGGTATCGGCTCGACCAGGCCGACGTCCTGGTCACCTTCGGGGCGGATCCCCTCGGCACGTTCCTCTCTCCGGTCGAGTTCGCGCGCGACTTCTCGGGCCGCCGGAAGCCAGAGGCGGGAACGATGTCGCGCTTCATCGCGATCGAGCCGATCCTCTCGTTGACCGGAACCAATGCCGACACGCACCTCCGCGTTCGGCCGGATCACCTCTATCCGGTCGCGATGGCCCTGGCCCACGAGCTGCTCGTGCGTAATCCCCGCTCGCCCCTCTCCTCGAACGCGGCCATGGTCGCCGCGGTCAGCCCATTTGCGGCCGAGTCGGTGGAGAAGAGCGCGGGCCTCGAGGAAGGGACGCTCGCCAAGGTCGCGGACGAGCTGGCTCGGGCCCGCGGGAGGAGTCTCGTGCTCGCCGGACCCCAGGCCGCGCCCGCAGAGCAGGCGGTGGCGCTCCAGGTCGCGGTGAATCTGCTGAACAGCGCGCTCGGAGACGAGGGCGTCACGGTCGACAGCTCCCAGCCTTCGCGGCAGGCCGCGGGCTCGGAGGAGGCGGTGCTCCGCCTGGTGGAGCGCATGCGGGCCGGCGAGGTCGCCGCGCTCCTCATTCACGGCGTCAACCCGGCGCACACGCTCCCGGCCGCGGTCGGCTTCACCGATGGCTTGAAGCGCGTTCCGTTCGTCGCGAGCTTCGCGGATCGGGTGGACGAGACGGCGGCCGGCGCCGACGTGATCGCGCCGGACACGCACTCGCTCGAGTCGTGGAACGACCACGAGCCGCGGCCCGGAATTCTCTCGCTGACCCAGCCCACGATCTCGCCCCTCTACGATCTTCGCCCGTTCCAGGAGACGCTCCTGGCGTGGGGCCGCGCGCTCGGGAAGGGGTCGCTCGCGGCGACGTCGGGGACCTGGCACCAATACTTAAAGGACGGCTGGCGCGCCAACGTCTATCCGAAGGCGAACGCGGCGGCGCCGTTCGAGCTCTTCTGGGAGGGCGTGCTTCGGGAGGGTGTGCTGGTGCTGGCGAAGGGGGCCGCCGCGACGGCGCGGCCGTTCCGCAACGATGCGCTCCAGGCGCTCTCAGCGGCGAAGCGGCCGGAGGGCGACGGATCGCTCCAGCTTGTGCTCTACACGCCGGTAACCCTCTACGACGGCCGGAACGCGAACAACGCCTGGCTTCAAGAGCTGCCCGATCCGGTTTCCAAGATCACCTGGGACAACTATGTCTCGATCTCGCCGTCGCGCGCGAAGGCGCTCGGTGTCTCGGATTACGAGATGAAGGCGGACGTCGTCACGATCGACGCGGGCCATGCGAAGTTCGATCTGCCCGTCCACGTGCAGCCGGGGCTTCATCCCGACGTCGTGGCGATCGCGATCGGGTACGGCCGCACCGCGGCGGGCCGCGTCGGGAACCAGGTCGGCCAGAACGGCTTTGCCCTCGCGGTCGCGACGGGCGGCCGCATCGGCTTGACCGGGATTCCGGTCCGGATCGCGAAGACGGGCCGCATCGCACCGCTCGCCTGTGTGCAGGGGCACCAGTTCACCGAGCACCGGCCGATCATCTACGAGACGACGTTCACGGAATTCCTTCGCGACCCGCGTTCCGGGAACGAAGAGCCCGAGCATCTTCCCTCGATGTGGTCCCGCCACGAATACAAGGGGCACAAGTGGGGGATGGCGGTCGATCTGAGCGCGTGCATCGGCTGCAGCGCGTGCATGGTCGCGTGCCGCTCGGAGAACAACGTGCCGGTGGTCGGGAAGGAGATTGTGCTCCGCGGCCGCGAGATGGACTGGATCCGGATCGACCGCTACTACTCGGGCGACGCCGAGAATCCCGATAGCGTCCACCAGCCGATGCTCTGTCAGCACTGCGAGAACGCTCCCTGCGAGACAGTCTGCCCCGTCCTCGCGACCGTCCACTCGAGCGAAGGGCTGAACATCCAGATCTACAACCGCTGCGTCGGCACGCGGTACTGCTCCAACAACTGCCCCTACAAGGTGCGCCGGTTCAACTGGTTCGACTACAGCCACCCGAAAGAGAAATCGCTCCAGCTGGTCCTGAATCCCGACGTGACGGTCCGGAGCAAGGGCGTGATGGAGAAGTGCACCTTCTGCGTGCAGCGCATCCGGGACGGCAAGGAGCACGCGAAGGCGCTCGGCGTGCCGGTCCAGGACGGCGACATCGAGACCGCGTGCATGCAGACCTGCCCGACGCAGGCGATCGTCTTCGGTGACTTGAACGATCCGAAGAGCCGCGCGGCCCAGCTGGCGAAGAGCGACCGCGGATACCACGTGCTCTCCGAGCTCAATACGCGTTCCTCGATCACGTACCAGACCAAGGTTCGGAACCGGGAGGAGACGTCCTCGTGAGCGACAACGCCGCGACGGCGATCCTGGGCGAGCCGCCGCTCATCAATCCCAAGAAGTCGTTCTCGGACATTTCGGCCGAGGTCGCGGCTCCGCTCGAGCGGAAGCCCGGGGCCCTCTGGAAGATCTTCTTTGGCATCGCCCTCCTTCTCACGCTCCAGTGGGTCGCCGAGATCGGCTACCAGATGTACAAGGGGATCGGGATCTGGGGGTTGAACCATCCCGTCGGGTGGGCCGTCGACATCACCAGCTTCGTCTTCTGGATCGGCATCGGGCACGCTGGGACGCTTATCTCGGCGATCCTCCACCTCTTCCGCCAGAGGTGGCGCACCGCGATCAACCGGTCCGCCGAGGCGATGACGATCTTCGCGGTCATGACGGCGGGCATGTTCCCGCTCATTCACCTGGGGCGGACCTGGTTCGCGTACTGGCTCGTGCCGTACCCCAACTGGCGCCACCTCTGGGTCAACTTCCGCTCACCGCTCGTTTGGGACGTATTCGCGGTCACGACCTACCTCACGATCTCGGTCTGCTTCTGGTACACGGGGCTGATTCCGGACTTCGCGACCCTGCGCGACCGCTCGACCGGGTGGCGCCGCGCGATCTACGGCATCGCGTCGCTGGGCTGGACGGGCTCGGAGCGGCACTGGCAGCACTACGAGCGCGCCTACATGATGCTGGCGGGCCTTTCCACGCCGCTCGTTCTCTCGGTGCACAGCATCGTTTCCTTCGATTTCGCGACCTCGATCCTTCCCGGCTGGCACACGACGATCTTCCCGCCGTACTTCGTCGCCGGGGCGATCTTCTCGGGCTTCGCGATGGTGGTCACCCTCCTCGTCATCATGCGGAAGGTGTTCCACATGGAGGAGTACGTCACGCTCCACCACCTCGAGAACATGAACAAGATCATCCTGGTCACGGGAATGATGGTCGGCTACGCGTACGCGACCGAGTTCTTCGTGGCGCTCTACAGCGGGAACCCGTTCGAGAAGTTCACGTTCCTGAACCGCGCCACCGGGCCGTTCGCGTGGTCGTACTGGATCATGGTCTCGTGCAACGTGCTCGCGCCGCAGGTCTTCTGGGTGAGAAAACTCCGCCGCAGCATCCCGATGATGTTCGTCGTCTCGCTGCTCGTGAATGTCGGAATGTGGTTCGAGCGGTTCACGATCATCGTGACGTCGCTCCACCGCGACTTCATCCCGACGGCGTGGTCGTACTACAAGCCGACGATCTTCGACTACTCGGTCATCGTGGGCTCGTTCGGGTTCTTCTTCATGTGGTTCCTGCTCTTCTGCCGCTTCTTCCCGGCGATCTCGATCGCCGAGGTGAAGGGCGTGCTCTGGAACGCGAAGAAGGCAGCCTCCCCGGCCCCGGCCCGCGCCGAGGAGAAGGTCCATGTTTAACCCGTTCGCGAAGCCGGCTGCCACGCGCGGCGTGCTCGCGCTCTATGCCGACCCTGATTCGCTCCTGAACGCCGCGACGCGGGCGAGGGAGCACGGATTTCAAGGGATGGACGCGTATACGCCGTATGCCGTGCACGGCCTTAGCGAAGCGCTCGGAATCCGGAAATCGTGGGTGCCGTGGGTGACGCTTGTCATGGGCCTGAGCGGGGCGGCTCTCGGCTTGACGTTCATGATCTGGACCTCGGCCTACGACTGGCCGATCAACGTCGGCGGGAAGCCGATGATCTCCCTTCCGGCCTTCATCCCGATCACCTTCGAGTGCGGGGTGCTTCTCGGCGGGACGATGACGCTCGCGGCGCTCTTCGTGGCCTGCGGTCTTCCGAATTACGGCAAGCCGATCCTGGATCGCGATCTGACGAACGACCGCTTCGGGCTCTGGATCCCCGAGGTCGGTCCCGACTGGAACGAGGGAAGGATCTTCATGGTGCTGAAGCCGACCGGCGCGGTCGACATTCGGGTGCTCCGTGTCTAGGCGCGCGGCGTGGGGCGGCAGGATGACCGGCGCGGCGGGAATCGCGCTGATCGCGATGGCGGCGGCCGGCTGCTCCCACCAGAAGCAGGAGACCGCGATCGAGTACATGCCCGACATGGCCTATCAGGCGCGGGTCGGGGCGCAGCACGAGGATCCGCTCCGCCCCGGGATGTCCGTCATGCGAAACCCGGTCGAGGGGACCGTGCCGAGAGGCTACACGCCGTACCGGTACACGCCGGCCGACAGCCTCATCGCCCAGCAGGAGCTTCAGAATCCCCTCCCGCGAACCGCCGAGACGCTCGAGCGCGGACAGAGGGTCTACATGACGACGTGCGTCGTCTGCCACGGACCGCAGGGGGATGGCCACGGCTACATCGTTCCGCCCTTCCCGATGCCGCCGACGCTCCACTCGGACAAGGTCCGCGGATGGCCGGACGGGCGGATCTTCCACGTCATTTCGGTGGGCCAGAATCTCATGCCCTCCTACGCGTCTCAGATTCTGCCCGAGGATCGGTGGGCGGTGATCGACTACGTGCGCGCGCTCGAGCGGTCGCACCGGCCCCTGCCGTCGGATCTGGCCGGCACCGCCGGTGCCGCGGACTCGACCGGAGGGAAGCCATGAGCGCGGCCCAGTCGGCGGCGCAAGCCGTGACCATCCAGACGCTCCGGGATCGGGTCAAGCCGATCGCGGTGCCGCTCGGCGTCCGCGCGATGTTCGGCCTGCTTCTCCTGCTCGGGGTCGGGACGTTCGTGATCGAGATCCGCTCCGATCCGACCCGCGCGTACGCCGCGTTCCTGATCGGGTATTGGTATTTCATGGCGCTGGGGCTGGCCGGTACCTTCTTCACGGCGCTCCACTACCTCGTCGGGGCAACGTGGAGCGTGGTCGTGCGGCGCGTGGCAGAGGCATTCTCCTCGTACCTCCCGATGGCCTTCCTCCTCCTCCTGGTGCTCTTCCTGGGCATTCCGCACCTCTACGTGTGGTCGACCCAGCTCGCGACCGAGGGGGGGCATGCTCTCGATCCCTGGAAGGGGCGGTATCTCTCGACGCCCTTCTTCGCGGCACGGAACATCGTCATCCTCGCGCTCTGGTGCCTCTTCTCGTGGTATTTCGTGCGAAACTCGATCCGCCAGGACCAGACCGGCGATCCGAACCTCACGAGGTCGAGCATTAAGGTGTCCGCGGTGTTCATCCTCCTGTTCGCGCTGACCGTCACGATCGCCGCCTTCGATCTGCTCATGTCCCTCGAGCCGACCTGGTACAGCACGATCTTCGGCGTCTACTGCTTCGCCGGGCTCTGGCAGAGCGGGCTCGCGGCGATCACGATCGTCGTCGTGCTCCTGCGACGCCAGGGCGCGCTGAACGGGGTGATCAACCGGTACCATTACTGGGATCTGGGCAAGTACATGTTCGCCTTCTCGGTTTTCTGGATGTACATCGCCTTCTCCCAGTTCATGCTGATCTGGTACGCGAACCTCCCGGAGGAGATCGAGTACATGATCCACCGGACGTTCACCGGGTGGGGAGGGGTTGGAATCGCGCTTGGGACGCTCAAGTTCGTGATCCCCTTCTTCGCGCTCCTGCATCAGAGAATGAAGGAGAACGAGATCGTGCTGCTGACGGTCGCCGCGTGCATCCTGATCGGCCAGTGGGTCGATCTCTACTGGCTGATCCTGCCCGCGTTCTCGCCCCAGGCGGTCGTTCTGGGATGGACCGAGATCGGAATCACGCTCGGCTTCCTCGGCCTCTTCGGATTGTGTCTGGTCCGGTTCTTCTCGCGCCACCCGGTCGCGGCCGCCGGTGATCCCCAATTCGAATCGAGCGTGAGGTTCCACGGATGAGCCACGAGCCCACCCCGCACGGCTCGCCCGACACCGGTCCAGCGGCCGACGCCGCCGTATCCTCAGCCCTGGCGAAGGCTCAGTTCTTCGTCACCGGCCTCATCCTGGCCGTCGTGGCGACCCTCGCCTACATGGCCGGCATGCAGTCGGCGAAGGGCGGGGGCCACGGCACCGGAGAGGGAGGGATGGCGACCCCGGCGGCGAAGGTCGACGTCTCGAGCCTCCTCAAGCCGACGCCCGAGCTCCTCGCCCGCGGGAAGACAGTCTTTCAGATCAATTGCGCCTCCTGCCACGGGAACACCGGTCACGGCGACGGCCCGGCGGCGGCGGCGCTCAACCCGAAGCCGCGGAACTTCACGGAAGGCTACTGGAAATTCGGCGGCGGGCTCGCCCGGGTGGTCCGCACCATCAGCGAAGGCTCCCCGGGTACCGCGATGGCCTCGTTCACGACGCTCCCGCTCGAGGACCGCATCGCGGTGGCGCACCACGAACGATCGCTCTCCCCGAAGCCCGAGGAGGACAAGCCCGAGGATCTCGCCTGGCTGATGCCGGCCGGTCAGCCCAAAGGCGGCGGCGCGGAGGCTTCCTCGACCGGAGTGGCGGCCGGAACGACTCCGGCGGGCCCGTCGATCCCGATCGAGAGGGCGATCGCCGCGCTCGCGGAGGCCGAGCCCCCGATCGGCGCCGCTGTCACGCCGGAGCCGGGTCCCGGCGCGGATCTCTACGCCCAGCGCTGCGCGTCCTGCCACGGAGCGGCCGGCCAGGGAGGCGTCCGGGTGCGGATGCTCGGATCGGCGCCTTACGCCTACGTCGCCACGCGGAGCCTCGGCGACGCGCGCGGCGATTGGACGACCAACTCCGCCGCGTTCGAGAGGGTTACACTATCGGGCATTCCCGGCTTCGTCATGCCGGCGAACGGCGATCTGTCGCGCGATGACGTGCGCGACCTCTACGCCTACACCCAGAAGCTGCACGCGCGCCTCGAGCTCGCGGCGCGAAGCGGGAGCTGACATGACTCGAAGCCGCCGGAATCGAATTCTCCTCACCTCCGCCGCGTGCGTCCTGGCGGCGCTCGCCACGGCGGGCACGGCGTGGGCGTGGCTCGTGAACCCGGTCACGCCGGTGGCGCACGAGACGCGCGAGCTCTTCTGGAAAGCCTTCGGCGTGACGATGTTCTTCTTCCTGCTCGCCGAGCTCATCCTCCTGGTTGCCGTGATCCGATTCCGCGCCCGGCCGGGCGTGCCAGCGGCCAAGTTCCACGAGAACGTCAAGCTGGAGATCGTCTGGACCGCCATCCCGGCGCTGGCCATGGTCATCCTCTCCGGACCCAGCTTCACGACGCTCAAGTATCTCGAGACGGTGCCGAAGTCCGACCTCACGATCGAGATCGTGGGGCATCAGTGGTTCTGGGAATATCGCTATCCGGGCGAGGGAGTGGCCTTCGCGAACGAGCCTCTCGTCGTTCCGTACGGAAAGATCGTGGCCGCGAACGTCACGTCCATCGACGTGATCCACAGCTGGTTCGTGCCCGAGTTCGGCGTCAAGATGGACGCCAATCCCGGCCGCGTGAATCACACGTGGTTCCAGGTCGAGAAGCCGGGAACGTACAAAGGGCAGTGCGCCGAGCTCTGCGGGGTCCTTCACGGTGAGATGTTCATCACCGTGAACGTGGTGAGCCCGGAAGAGTTCGCGCGCTGGCTCGAGCAGAAGAAGAAGGGAGCCTAGGCGATGGAAGCGGGAACCATGGTCGGCGCCCACGCGGTACCGACCGGCGCGAAGATGGAGCCCAAGCCGAGGACCGGGATCCTCAAGTGGCTCCTCACGACCGACCACAAGCTGATAGGCGTGATGTACATGTGGCTCTCCACGTTCTTCTTCGTGCTCGCCGGGGCGTTTGCCATGGCCATGCGCGCCCAGCTCTCGTCGCCGGGGCTCCACGTGCTCCGTCCCGAGCTCTACAACCAGATCATGTCGCTCCACGGCACGTTCATGGTCTTCTTCTGGACCATTCCCATCATGGCCGGTCTCAGCAACTACGTCGTCCCGCTCCAGATCGGCGCGCGCGACATGGCCTTCCCGCGCGTCAACGCGTTCAGCTTCTGGCTCCTGGTGCCCGCGGGCTGCCTCATGCTGGCGAGCATCTGGCTTCAGGGCGGCGCGGCGGCGGCCGGATGGACCAGCTACCCGCCGCTCACCGACCGGCAGTACTCGCCGGGCCCGGGCGTCGATCTCTGGATCCTGGGGCTTCATCTCGCGGGAATGTCGTCGATCCTGGGCGGCATCAACTTCGTCGTCACGATCCTGAATCTCCGGGCCCCGGGCATGACGCTGTTCAAGATGCCTCTGTTCTGCTGGACGGTCCTCATCACGCAGTCGATCATCCTCGTCGCGACGCCCGTCCTGGCCGGCGCCCTGACCATGCTCCTCACCGACCGCCTGTTCGGCACCGCGTTCTTCCACCCGGCGGCGGGAGGAGATCCGGTGCTCTGGCAGCACCTCTTCTGGTTCTACTCACACCCTGCCGTCTACATCATGGTGCTGCCCGGGATGGGGATGATCTCCCAGGTGCTGCCCGCGTTCTCCGGCAAGCACGTCTTCGGATACAAGGGCATGGTGTTCGCCACGCTGGGAATCGGCCTGATCGGTTTCTTGGTGTGGGGCCACCACATGTTCGCGACCGGAATGGACCCGGGGCTGCGCCGCTTCTTCAGCTTCGCGTCGATGGTCATCGCGGTGCCGACCGGGATCAAGATCTGGTCGTGGCTCGCCACGATCTGGGGCGGCTCGATCCGGTTCCGCACGCCGATGCTCTACGGCCTCGGGTTCATCGCCCTCTTCACGATCGGCGGGATCACCGGCATCTGGCTCGCGCTCGTGCCGTTCGACGTCCAGGTGCATGACACGTACTTCGTCGTGGCCCATCTCCATTACGTTCTCTTCGGCGGATCGCTGATGGCGATCTTCGCCGGGTTCTACTACTGGTTCCCGAAGATCTCGGGCCGCCTCTACAACGAGTTCTGGGGCAAGGTCCACTTCTGGCTGGTCTTCATCGGCATGAACGTCACCTTCATGCCGATGCACCTCATGGGCATGCTGGGGATGCCGCGGCGCATCTACACATACCAGCCCCAGTACGCGATGCTGAACCACATCGCGAGCGCGGGAGCGGCGATCCTGGGCGTGGCCATGCTCATCTTCGTGATCAACATGCTCTTGAGCCTTTGGAAGGGCCGCCGCGCGCCCGCCGATCCCTGGGAGCACGCCGACGTCAACCGCACCCTCGAGTGGACCATCGAGTCGCCGCCCCCGGCGGAGAACTTCCACCGCATTCCGGTCATCCGGTAGGAGCCGTCGCGCCGCCTTCCTCGCGGCGCCCTCGGTTGTCGATGGAAGATAGATCCGGCCGCCTGCCCAGCCTCCTTGTCGCGACGCTCGCGATGGTCTTCGTCCTCGTGATCTGGGGCGGCGTCGTGCGGCTGAGCGGCTCGGGCCTCGCCATCCCCGACTGGCCGCTCGCGGGTGGGAAGCTGATCCCGCCCGCGCATCCCAACGTCCTGATCGAGTTCGGCCACCGCGTGATCGCGATGCTGGTCACGTTCTTGATGCTCGCGATCGCGATCGTCGTGTTCCGGTCGCGCGAGTACCGGCGGAGTCTCGGCGTCCTGACGGTGGCGGCGCTCATCACGCTCGCGCTTCAGGTGTTCATGGGCGCGAGGGTGGTCCTGGAGGAGCTGCCGGTCGACCGCGTGGTTGCGCATCTCCTCCTCGCGTTCACGCTCTTCGCGATCCTGCTCGTGATGGCCCTCCGCGTCACCGAGTCGCCCGCGCCGCCGGCGGCGGGGCCTGGGCGGCCCGCGCCCGCGCCGTCGCCTGCGCCGGATCCGCGAGCCAGATTCCTCGGCCGGTTGGCGCATCTCGCGGCAGGGGCGGTCTTCCTACAGGCGGGGCTCGGCGCCTGGGTCTCATCCTCCGGCGCGGCGCTCGCCTGTCCCGATTTCCCCACGTGCCAGGGCTCGTGGCTCCCTCCGATGACCGGGCTGGTCGGCATCCACTACGCCCATAGGCTGGGCGCCTACACGATCGTCGTGATCGTCCTGTGGCTCCTCGTGGCCGCGGCCCCGGCTCACCTCCCGCCGCGGGCCCGATGGCCGCTCCGCTTCTCGGGTATACTCCTTGCGGTCCAGGTCCTCCTGGGGATCGCAAACGTCGTGCTCCGCGTGCCTCTTCCGGTCAGTGCGGCGCACTTAGGCACGGCGCTCGCCCTCTTCGGCACACTCCTGACGGCGGCCTATGAGCTCAAGCGTGCTTGACTACATCCTGCTGACGAAGCCCCGGATCGTGCTCCTGGTGATGATCACCGCGGTGGCGGGGCTCGTCGTCGAGGGCTCGCTCCTCCGCGACCCGGCTCGATTCGCGCTCGTGCTCTTCGCGATCACGCTGACGGCGGGCTCGGCGAACGCGTTCAACCAGTACTTCGACCGCGATCTGGACGCCGCGATGGCCCGCACGCGGAAGAGGCGCCCGCTCCCGCTCCATCGCGTCTCCGAGCGCGGCGCGCTCACCTTCGCGATTGGCGTGGGGGCGGCGTCGGTGGTCCTTCTCTGGTGGGTGGGGAATCCGCTGAGCGCGTGGCTTGCTCTCGGGACGATCGTCTTCTACGGATTCTTCTACACGCTCTGGCTCAAGCCCCGCACCGTGCACAACATCGTGATCGGGGGAGCCGCTGGGGCCATGGGCCCGGTCATCGCGTGGGCCGCGGCGAGCGGCGGCATCGCCCTCGCGCCGGTGCTTCTGTTCCTCGTCATCTTCCTCTGGACCCCGCCCCACTTCTGGGCGCTTGCCCTCTGTTTGCAGGAGGACTACCGCCTGGTCCGGATTCCCATGCTTCCGATCGTGAAGGGGGAGGCCGAGACCTACCGCCAGATCGAGCTCTACACGATCGCGCTCGTCGTCCTCACGCTCGCGATGCCACTGATGCACGCGGGGGGCGCGATCTTCGCGGCCGTCGCGGCCGCCTGCGGCGGGGTCTTTATCTGGAAGGCCGTGCGCGCGCGCCGCGCGGCGACCGTGCCGTCGGCATGGAACGTCTTCGCCTACTCGATCGTCTACCTCTTCGTGCTCTTCCTCGGAGTCATTGCCGACGCGATCTGGCGTATCCCACTTCATATCTAGGAGTTACAAGTTGAAGTTAATGCGCCCATCGAACGCCGTGCTGGGAATCGGGATCGGCGCGTTCGTCCTGCTCATGTTCACGTTCGCCTACGCCAACGTGCCGCTCTTCCAGCTTTTCTGCGAGCGCTTTGGCCTTTCCGGATCGGGGAAGGCGGCGTTCCGGGGCGGGGCATCGACGCCGGGCCGCCTGGGATCGCGAGGCGGGATCGTCACGCCGATGTCGAGCACGACAGGGAATATCCTCGGCAGGGAGATCCGGGTGAAGTTCATGGGGGTGGCGGGCTCGGGCCTCCCGGTCCGGTTCGGACCCTCGACCCCGGCGCTCTCGATTCATCCCGGGAAGCCGGTGCGCTTGAGCTACCGCTTCACCAATATGAGCGACGACTCGGTCTACTTTCGCGCGGTCCACTCGATCGTTCCGGTCGAGGCCGCGAAGGAGTTCCAGCTGATCCAGTGCTTCTGCTTCGACGACCAGTCGCTCGGCCCGCGGGAGACGCGGGACCTTCCCGTCTACTTCGCCCTCTCGCCCCGCTTCCCACAGGACGTGGACGAGATCATCCTCAACTACTCGCTCTTCCCCCGCGATCCCAAGAAGGGCCTGCCGGTTCCGGCCGCGGCGGCCAATTGACGGAGGAATCTCCCGAGGCTCGCGCCGCGCGCGCCACGAGGACCAAGAACCGCATCGCACTCACATTGATCCTGGTGGCTTGCGTCGGGCTGGGGGCGCTGGGGTTCCTGTTCGCCTTGTGGCTCCGCGCGAGGCCGGCGGGGCACTGACGGGGGCGAGGCCCGAGGGGCACTGACGGGTAAGCGCTACGACGGCCTAGGGAGTCTCTCCCGCGTAGACTGCCATGATGCGGCGAAGGAGCTTGAGCGCGTCCGGCCTTCTCCTCTGGAAGGAGTTCCGGCCGATGATCGACCCGAAGCCGCCGCCGTCTCGGATGGCGCGGGCCTCGTTCACGATCTCCTCGTCATTCTCCTTCTTGGCTCCGCCCGAGAAGATCAAGATCCTCCGGCCGTCGAACGACGATTGGACCACGTGGCGGACGCGCTCGGCGAGGGTGCCGATCGGAATGGCGTTTTTCTCGTACGCCTTCCGCGCCTCTTGCTTCACCTTGAGGATGTGGGCCCCGAGCTGCGCGGCGATCTGCGCGCCGTACGCGACCACGTCGATCGCGGTCTCGCCCGCCTTGCTGATCCCGGACCCGCGCGGATAGGACCAGACGACGACCGCGAGGCCTGCCCGCTTCGCTTCCTCCGCGAGCGCCCGGATCTGCTCGTACATGCGGCCCGCCATCGCGGAGCCCGGGTAGATCGTGAATCCGATCGCGGCGCAGCCGAGCCGGAGCGCCTCGCCGACGCTCCCCGTGACCGCCGACAACGGGTCCTTCTCGTCGTGCAGCACGTCGTGGTTGTTGAGCTTCAGGATGAGCGGGATCTCGCCGGCGAACTCGGCAGCGCCCGCCTCCAGGAATCCGAGAGGGGCGGCGTACGCGTTGCAGCCCGCCTCGATCGCCAGGTCGAAGTGATATCGGGGATCGT
>VBOZ01000029.1:148691-156961 GCA_005893305.1 Candidatus Eisenbacteria bacterium
GGTTCCGGCGAGGGTCCCGTGATTCAGCATCCGGGCCAGGTTCGCCTTCGTACCCGGATTGTCCGCCGAGTACCACCCGATGATCTCGCGGACGCGCGCCGTGGAGCGGTGGGCGAGCGCCCCCGAAGGAGCTTCGCGGGTAGCCGTCGGGGATGCCATGGGCCGGATTATAGGGAGGGCCTCGAGGGGCCGCAAGCTTCGAGCGTCGCGTAGCGCGCGGCTCCCAACACCGAAGCCTGCTGGTTCCGTATGACGTACACCGGGATCCGACCCAGAAGCTCGGCGTGGAGATCCTTGTCCCGGAAGGCCCGGAGAAATCGTTCCCCCTTGAGAGCCGGAAGGATCTTGGGAGCGATCCCCCCACCGAGATAGATCCCGGCGCGCGTCATGCCCCGGAGCGCTAAGTTCCCGGCCTCGGCTCCATACGCGGAGACGAATAGGTCGAGCGCCTCCGCGCACCACCGGCAGACGCCCGCGATCGCTTGCTCGCTCACCGTGGCGGGAAGGTCCTCCGCCGGCGTCTCCGCCGCGTGAGCCTTCCACGCGGCCGGCCCGCCCCGGTCGTCCCGCTCATGGGCCCACCGGGCCGTGTCGACGAGCCCCTGGCCCGAGAGAACGCGCTCGTAGCTCACGCGGCCGTACCGGGCGCGCATGAAGCGGAAGAGCTCGACCTCATCGTCGGTGCGAGGCGCGAAATCGGCGTGACCCCCCTCGGAGTCGATCGGAATCAGATCGCCCGCCACGCGCGCGAGGATCGACTCGCCGAGGCCGGTGCCGGCGGAGATGAGCCCGGCGTTCGCCTCCGGCGCAGGGGCTCCTTCGTGGATCGTCACCAGATCGGGGGCCGCGAGCGCCGGAACGGCGTAGCCCGCGGCCACGAGGTCGTTCACCAGATGGACCGGCGCGCCCCCGAGGCGCCGGGACGCCGCCTCTCCGTCGATCTCCCACGGAATGTGGGTCCCCTTGGCGCGCCCTTGGATCACGACCCCGGCGACGCCGAACGAGATCGCGTCCACCGCCCCGGCGTGTCGACCGCGATACGACTCGATCAGCTCCTCGAACGAGCCGAATTCCGTGCTCTTGTGCGATTCGGGGTCGATCGGGGGGCCGACGCGTCCCGGCCCGACGCGCTTGAAGAGAGCGAGATTGATTTTCGTCCCACCGATGTCGCCGGCGAGGATCACGCGCCGGGTCGTGGAGCCGGGGTCGGGGAGGGGACGCGACCGCGCACGCGTCTTCGGGCTAGCGGCGATGGGCGAGTGCGGCGGACCGCTCTCGGATGACGGCCATCATCTCGTCGAAGGACCGCGCGAACGCGCCGACGCCGTCGTCCAGGAGCTTCTTGGAGTGCTCCTCGATCGAGATGCCGGCATCGGCCAACGCGTGGCGGGTCTTGCGCGCGGTGTCGAGACGGGGATCGAGGCGGTTTCCGGAGGGCGAGCCGTGGTCGAGATACGCGTCGAGCGTCTCCCGAGGCATCGTGTTGATGCTGTCCGGGCCCGCCAGCTCCTCGACGTACTTGATGTCGGAGTAGGCCGGGTTCTTGGTCCCGGTGCTCGCCCAGAGGACCCATTGTGGCCTGGCGCCCTTCGAGCGAAGCGGTCCGAAGACGGCGCCGAAGAATTGAGACCGGTACTCCTCCCAGATATCGAGCGCGTTCGCCACGGCGGCTGCTCCGCGGAGCGTCAGGTACCGCTCCCGAGCCGCGGCGTCCGGCGCGGCGGCGGCGCGCGTCTCCAGCTCCTTGTCGACCGACGTGTCGAGGCGGCTCACGAAGACGCTCGCGACCGAGTGGAGCGCGTCGAGGGGGAGTCCTGCCTTGATTCTTCGCTCGATGCCGCGGCGGTAAGCCGCTGCGACCGCTGTATATTGCGGACGCGAGAAAATGAGCGTGACGTTGATGCTCACGCCGTCGGCGATGAGCTCCTCGATCGCGGGAATGCCCTGGGGCGTGCCGGGCACCTTCACGAACAGGTTGGGCCTTTGAACGAGCTTCCAGAGGCGCTTGGCCTCCGCCACTGTCGCGGCCGTGTCTCCCGACAGCGCGGGCGCGACCTCGAGGCTCACGAACCCGTCCCGCCCGGATCCGCGGCGGAAGGTATCGGCGAGGAGATCGGCCGTGCGGCTGATGTCCCGAAAGGCCAGCTCGTCGAAGATCTCCGCCGGGCTCTTGCCCATGTTCGCGAGGCGCGCGATCTCGGTGGGGTAGGTGAATTGGTCCCCCGCGATCGCGTTCTTGAAGATGGTGGGATTGGAGGTGACGCCGTAGACCGATCCCTCGGCGATCAGCCGGGCGAGCTCGCCCGACTGGATCAACCCGTCGTTGATGTTGTCGAGCCAGACGCTCTGTCCCAGCTCGTGCAGCGCGACGCAGGGGGTGGGTTTCACGGCGTCCCTCCGATGTTCCGAATCAGGCTTGGCGCTTCGGCGTCGCGAGCAGGACGGTGCGCCCCTCGGGGTCGCTCGTCCTGACGACGCGGTGCCCCCACGGCATGTCGGCCGGCGGCCCCTCGAACATGACGCCCTTGGCGGAGAGGGAGGCGTAGGCGCGGTCGACGTCCTTCACCATGAAGTAGAGTTGCGGCTCTTTGGCCGGGCTCGCCTCGCCCATCTCCCGCATCGGGGGCATGAATCCCAGGCTCGAGGTGTTGCCGGTCTGGATCCAGAGGTAGTTGAATTTCGGATCCTCGTTGAACTTCGAGAACCCGAGAAGGTGCGTGTAGAAGCGCTTGACGCCCTCGAGGTCGTGGGTCGTGTAGTCGAGGTGATGGACCATGGCTCCGATCGCGCTCGGCGTGATCTCCGGGGCCGCGGCCTTCTTCGGGGCAGCCTTCTTCGGAGCGGCCTTCCTCTTGGCCGCGACCTTCTTCTTGGGAGCGGCCTTTCTGCGAACAGCCTTCCGTGCTGGCTTCTTACGAGCGGGCATTGCTTCCTCCTTAAGGGCGCGACCCCCCCGCGCGGAGGGATCGTCTGCTACGACTGGGCGTGCCGGCCAACGCCGACGCCATCAGTAAGCCGCATGGATCATGCCGCATCCCTTCCGTCAGGCGCAAGGGGGTGGGGGCAAGGCCCGGTTGACCCGCGACCGACCGCGTCCTATTCTCCGCGGGTGTTCGTGATCCTCCTCATCTCGCTGGCGCTCCTGCTCCCTGGCTGTGCCGGAACCCATGGGAAAGGCCGCGAAGTACCGATCCCGCTGAGCGACCAGCACGAGCGGATCATCGGGAGCCGCCTGGCCACCCGCTTTGAGACCAGCGTCCGTCCCGACGCCGATCCAAACGTCAACGAGTACACGAACGAACTCGGGCAACGAATTGCCCGTTTGTCGGATCGGCCGGAAATTCCTTACTCGTTCCGCGTCTTCGTCGACCCGGCGCCGAGGGCGGTCGCGTTCCCGGGCGGGGAGATCTACGTCTCCACCGGGCTTCTGAAACAGATCGATACCGAGTGCCAGCTTGCCGGGGTCCTCGCGCACGAGATTGCCCACGTCGCTTCCCACAATCCGAGCGCCATCCTGGAGCGGGAGATGGACGACGCGGAGCTGGCGGCGATTGCCCGCGGCGCTCGGGCGGCCGGCCGGGGGGTTGATTCCACGGCCGCGGGGGCCAAGGGCCTCGCGCTCTTGGCTGTCGGCTACGGGCAGGAAACCGAGCGCCAGGCCGACCGGACCGCGCTCCTCTATGTCTCGCGGGTGGGACTCAATCCGGACGGAATGATTGAAGTGATGGAGAATCTAAATCCCTCAACTGCGCCAAAAGAGGTGTTTTGGGAGCCCTTGGCAGGCGGCCATCCTTCGCCCGCTCAGAGGGTCACCCTTCTCCGGGCGGAGCTAAAGTCCCTTGGCATCGACGCCGGCCTGCCCCGCGACCTCCGTCCGTACGCAGCGGTCAAGAGCCGCCTGAAGTAGGTGCGGCTTCGCCCTGAAGCCGCGGCCGAGCGCGCGGTCCGAGCGTCGCTCCCTTCGATCCTCCTGGCGGTCACAGCCCTCTTCGCCTGGCCCTCGGACGCCCGGGCCGGCGCGTGGGCGCGCGGCCGCGGCGAGGCCTACGCGAAGGCGTCGGTCTCATACCTCAAGGCGGAGGAGATGTTCGACGATTCCGGCGACCCGCGGCCGCTGTTCGATCCGGCCCTCTACGAGCGCTCTCGCTACGTGGAGCGGGGCTCGGCGCTCTACGTCGAGTACGGCGCGTTCCGCTTGCTCACCCTTCTCGGGAGCCTCCCGTTGAAGCTCGCCGACCAGGACGCCGATGGGCTGGCCGGGTCCGGCGACCTTCACGGAGAGGCGTTCGGGTTCGCGGACCTTCACCTGGGCGCGCGCGTGCCGCTCCACCGCGGGCGGTGGGCGGCCGCGATCGAGCAGGATCTCAAGATTCCGCTGCGCGGCACCCCCGAGGTGGTTTCAACCATGCCGACACTGAGCACCGGATTCGCCGATTTCGGCGCGGCGCTCTGCCTCGGGACGAGCCTGCCAAGCTTGCGCGGGTACGGGCAGGGGAGCATCGGTTATCGGATTCGCGGGGGCCGGACCGCCGAGGAGAAGTATTGGGATCTCGAAACCGGGCTGGAGCCGGCGCGCGTGCTCCGGGTTCGATTCCGCTACGACGGGGTTCACTCCCAACGCGGTGGTGGGGGCGCGGTCGCCACGGACGCGCCGGTGCCCGGCGTGGGGGAGCAGGACTTTCAACGGATCGCCCCAACCCTGGCGATCGCGCTCGGCGGGAGCAACGAAGTTTCGATCACGTGGCGCCGAGTGATCGACGGGCGAAGTACGCTCCGCTCTTCGGAATGGGAGGTTGGCCTCTCGTTCCTTGGTAAGGTCGTCCCCGCGCCGGGACTCTAGGCGCCCAGGACCCTAGGCGCGCGGGACTCTAGGCGCGGGGGACTCTAGGCGCTTCCCATCGCGGCGAGGGCCCGCTCGACGGCGCTCGCGACGGTCCGAAGCCCGGCCTCGGCGCCCTCGGTCAGGTGGAGCCGTAGAGCCGGCCTCCCGTGCTTCCCAAGCGCGGCAAAATCGCCGAGCGCTTGAGCCGTCTTGAGCTGCCCGAACGAGTAGCTCTTTCCGGGGATCAAGATGTCGGTCGGATCGGCCACCGTGATCACGAGGAAGATCCCGCCCCCCGGCCCCCCCTTGTAGAGCTGGCCGATCGAGTGAAGGTAGCGCGGTCCGTACCCCTGCAGCACCGGGACAAGGATCGCGTTTCTCACGGCGCGGCGCAGGAGCGAGAACGAAGCCTCGGCCGCGGCGGTCCGCTCGAGATAGGCCAGCACCGCGAGGTACCCGCCTGGGCTCGCGAGCGCGAGGAAACGGTTCAGCACCATCTCGAGGCTCGCCATGGAGGGCGCGCCCGCCTCGAGCCGCGCCCAGACCGGCTCCGGCGCGAAGACCTCCACGCCCTCGCTCAGGGCCTTTGGCTCCTCGGCGGGAAGACCGCCCGACTTCTCGAGCGACGCGAGGAGAGCCTCCGTGTTCCGCTTGCTCTCCGTGACGTTCGGCTCGTCGAACGGATTGATCTCGAGGACCGATCCCAGGAGAGCGGTCGCGACCTCCCAGACGTAGAACTCGCCCGCGATCTCATCCCGGTCGGGCAGCTCGATGTGGACCCACGGCGCGCCGCCGCGGCTCAACTCCACCTCCAGCCGCGAGAGGTCCGCATCGGGTACCCCTTCGAGCCCGATCGAGACGTAGATCCGGTCGCTCCCGTACCGGTGCGCCGGACCAAGCGGCTCGCCCTCGACCGGGATGACCCCGGTCCCGTCCTTGCCGGTGCTCTCGGCCACGAGCTGCTCGATCCAGTATCCGAGCGGCCGGAGAGCGGGCGACGCGAGGATCGTCAGCTTGTTGCGGCCCGATCGCGCGGCCGCGCCGAGGATCGCGGCCAGCCGGAGCGCGCGGTTCTCGGCTCCGGATTCGGAGAGCGATTCTTCGCGTGCCGCGAGGGACCGGGAGGCGATCGCGTCGAGGTCGAGGCCGAGGAGGGACGCCGGCACCGCCCCGAAATAGGTCAGGGCCGAGAACCGGCCGCCGACGTCGGCCGGATTTCGGAACGTCCGGCGAAATCCCTCTTCGGTCGCGAGGCGCTCGAGAGGGGAGCCCGCGTCGGTGACGGCGGCGAAGCGGCCGCCGAGGTCCGGGAGTCCGAGCGACTCGACGCGCGAGCGGAAGTAGCGATACTGGCTCAGGGTCTCGATCGTCCCGCCCGACTTGCTCGCCACGAGAAAGAAGGTGTGATCGAGGCGCGAGCCCGCCTCGGCGCTCTGGACGGAGGCTGGATCGGTGGAGTCCAGTACCTCGAGCGTCGGGGCCCCGGGACCGGCGACACCGACGCGCTGGAAGACTTCCGGCGCGAGGCTCGATCCGCCCATGCCGAGGAGAAGGACCCTCGTGAAGCCTGTGGTGCGGATTTCCGCGGCGAAGCTCTTGAGCTCGGGAATCCGATCCTGGAGCCACTCCGGCGCATCGAGCCAGCCGAGCCGGTTCCGGATCGCGGCCGCGGTCGCGGGGTCCGCGCTCCAAAGGCCGGCGTCCCGGGCCTTCAAGCGGCCGATCGCGCCGCCGCTCTCCAGACGGGCGAGCGTGGCTCCATATTCGACCTCGATCGATCCGAGGGATTCGCGCTGTCGCGCGGCGGGGCTCATTGCTGAAATGTCCTCGTGGGGGGGGCCCGGTCTAGCGGCGCTCGTGCGTCCGCTCGTATGCGAGGATCTGCGCGATCCGGCGGGCGTGGCGCCCGCCGTCGAACCGCGCGGAAAACCAGGTGTCGAGGGTGGGAACCTCCAGGGCCTCCGGGAGGATCGCGGAGCCGAGCACCAACACATTGGCGTCATTGTGGCGGCGCGACATCTCGGCGTGCTTCGGGTCGATCACCAGGGCGGCGCGGATCCCCTCGACCTTGTTCGCGGCGATGGCGATCCCATTTCCCGTATCGCAGACCAACACGCCTCGGTCGGCGACGCCGTCCCGGACCGCCTCGGCCACCTTGAACGCGTATTGCGGGTAGTCGGTCGATTCGGTCGAGCTCGTGCCCATGTCGAGGACCGTGTGGCCGTGGCTCTCCAGATAATGCTTTACCCGCTCCTTGAGCAGATATCCGGCGTGGTCGGCGCCGACGGCGACCTTCATCCATGCACTCCTTGGGTTCGGGGCGGGGCGCCGATCGGAAGTGGCGCCCGGCGAGGCTAGGTCAGGGGGAAGGCCCACGCAACAGGCGAGTTGACACCGGTCCCGGAAAAACGAAGAATGCTCGCCGCATGGCCGAACCCAAGAAGGCCGCAGCAAGCGGTCCCAAGCCGACGGCTCCTCTACGGACCGAGCACGCGTCGATCATGACCCGGCTCACCGGGTTGGCGGAGAGGATCGAGACGCTCCACGAGTCGGCGACGCTGGACCAGATGTCGCTGGCGCGCGAGGTCCTCGATTTCGTCAACACGAACGTCGCGCCGCACGCGCGCGCCGAGGAGTACACGCTCTATCCCGCCGCCGACTGGGCGGCCGGCGAGGGCTCGAAGCTGACCGAGACGGCCCGCTTCGAGCACCAGCTCGTCGCCAAGCGCTGCCAGGCGCTGGAAAAGGAGATCTCGGCGGGGGCGGCCGCGGGCAGGCTCATGCACCACTGCTACGGCATCCTGGGCCTTATCGCCGCCCATTTCCAGGTGACCGACCAGGTGCTCCTGCCGTACCTCGACAAGGCCTTCGACGCCGCCCGCTTCGAAAAGGAAGTGCTGACGCCGCTCCGCGTGGAGCGGAACACCAAGCGCTAAGCGGCGCCCCTCCCTCAGTTCATCCCCTTCAGGTAGTTCTCGTACGCCGTGTAGTTGAAATCCCGCTTCAGGAAGTCATGCACCAGTTGCGCGGCCGGCTTGGTCCCGCCCGGCTCGAGCACCACCTTCCGGTAGCGAGTGGCGACCCCGGGAGCGAGCAGGTTCGTCTTGTCGAACTGGGCGAAGAGATCCTTGGAGATCACCAGGGACCATAGATACGTGTAGTAGACGGCCGAGTACCCGTCCAGGTGGCCGAACGAAGCCTGGAAATGCGTGTCCGGGATCTTGGGGAACGGCACGTACTGCGTTTCGGCCTGTGAGGCCAGCGAGTCGGTGTTCACCTGGGACGGCGCGCGGTTGTAGATGTTGAGCGACAGGGCCGAGTAGAGGACTTGGTAGGCGGTGTCCATGGCCCTCCCGAAGACGTCGGCGCGCCGCATCTTCTGGACCATCTCGACCGGAATCGGCTCGCCGGTCTGATAGTGCTTCGCGAACACGCGGAGCACCGTGGC
>VBOZ01000029.1:157066-256277 GCA_005893305.1 Candidatus Eisenbacteria bacterium
AAGATCGAATGAAGCAGGTGGCCGAACTCGTGGAAGAACGTCGTGACGTCGGCGAACTCCATGAGCCCGGGGTCGCCCTCGATCCCGCCCGGAAGGTTGCAGATCAATGCGGCCTCGGGGAGCTGGAGCCCCGTCACGCCGGTGCGGATTCCGAACTGCGCGGCGTGGTTGTATTTCCCGGGCCGCGGATGGAGATCGAGGAAGAACCGGCCCAGGAGCTTCTTGCCCTCCCAGATCTCGTACGCCTCCACGCTGGGATCCCACACGGCCGCGTTCTCGATCTTCTTGTACGTCACGCCGAAGAGCTTCGAGGTGACGTCGAAGAGGCCCTGCTTGACCCGCTCGAAGGGGAAGTAGGGGCGCGCGGCCTGGGCGTCGAAATCGTAGTCGCGCTTCTTGATCAAGAGCTCGTAGTACCGCGCTTCCCATCGATTGACGACCGTGGCGCTGGGGTCGTCCTCCTGCTTGCGCTTCAGGAAGACCTCGTATTCGCGCTGGGCCTGCGCCCGGGTCAGATTCCCGATCCGCTCGATGAACTCGGCGGCGTGCTTCCCGTCGCCGATCATCTTGTCGGCGGTTATGTAATCGGCCCAGTTGCCGTATCCCAGCATGTGGGCCAACCGGTCTCGCTTCGCGATCATAGAGTCGAGGACCGCCATGTTCGCGGGATAGGCGCGGTTCAGCGCCTCGAACTGGAGGCGGCGGCGCGTCTCGCCACTCTTGCAATACCTCATCACCGGGAAATAGTCCGGGTACTCGATGCTGAGCGTGATCTTTCCGTCGGGGCCCGGCGCGTGGCTCTTCACAAAGTCCTCGGGGAGCCCCTCGAGGTCCGCCGCCGTCACCTGGATCTTCCTCGAGTCATTCCGGATGTTGCGATCGAAGTCCTGCGAGACGAGCACCAGCTCCTCGCGCATCGCGGCGATCCGCTTGCGCACGGCATCGTCCTGGTCCACGCCCGCCAGCCGGAAGTCGCGGAGCGTCTTCGAGACGAAGTACTTCGTCGTGGGGGTGGCTTTGGAAACATCAACCGCCTTGAGGGCGTCGTACACCGCGCGGTTCAGCTTCAGCTCATCCTGGAACTTGCTCGCCTCCTGCGTCAGCGTCTCGGCGGTCGCCCGAAACACCGAGTCGGGATGCACCGACTCCATCAGGGAGGAGTAGCTCCCGGCGTTGTCGGAGTGGAGCATCACGAGGTTGTAGGGATCGAGCGTGTTCGCGATCGTCCGCTTGCCCTTCACCGCGAGCATCTTGTCCAAGCTTCCCTTGGCCGTCTGGAGCTCGCCCTCGCATAGCGTGCGGAAGGCGGCCGCGTCCGGCTTCCCGGTGTAGAAGAGAGGCGGACCGGTCGAGGCCGCGGCGGCGGCGTGGGCCGCGGCCGCGCGGGTCGCCGCCGTGCCCGGCGTGGACCTGCCCACGATGAGCGCGGCTACTAGGATTACGGCGACGGCGAGCCGCGATGGACCGCGACGTGAGGGCCAGCGAGCGAACCGAGAAAGCACGGATCCTCCTTTGTCCGATCGGGACGGGTTAAGGCAGCCGGCAGCGGGCGACGTCAAGGGGCTAGAGATACGAGTTCCGGTAGACCGCCGGGCGGTGCTCCGGCAGAAGCGTGGTGAAGAACGCGCGGAGGACGTTGTCGATCTCGGAGATTCCGGCGTGCCGCATCTCCGTCTTCATGTGATCACGGAGATGAGTGAGGGTCTCGATCGTGGGATTCAGGATCGCGCCCTCCATCACGGCCTGCGTGTCGGGGCGGATCTCGAGGCGCTCGACCTCGCGGGTCCACCACTTGAAGGGAGGCGCCCACCGGCGCTTCAGCGTGAACCAGAGGTGCACCCCGGCCAGCGCGGCCCGATAGAGGTTCAGCTGCCGGTCGACCGGGTAGCCACGCACGTCGTCCATGGCCGCGTAGTGGTAGGCGATCACGAGCTGAATGTACTTGTGCACGGCACGCTCCCGAAACCCCTCCTCGGGAAAGGCGGCGATCCGTCGGCGCCACGCCTCGAGCGCGCCCCCGGTATCGTGGATCACCACCGCGTCGACGTACGGCCAATGGTCGATGTCGAGCGGGGAGCGGAGCTGCTCCTCGAGCGCCGTATCGGAAAAGATCGAGAAGTCGCCGATCAGCCGCTTTGGGACCTCGCCTTCCGCCGTCAGACGCACTTCGGTCTGCTCGACGTCGAGGGAGCGGCGGTGCGCCTCCGTGACGTAGAGAAATCCGTCCGTGTCCCCGTCCGGTTCCGCCCACCCTACGACGCGGCTCCCGCAGAGGAGGAATCCGAGCGTTTCGGATCGCCGGAGCGCCTCCTCGATCCAAGCTCGAACCGCGGGCTCGGGGACTTCCGTGAGCGAGCGAACGGGCTGAGTGCCCGGGCGAGTCGATGCGGAGGTCACGCGTTAGTTCATGCCGTTGCGTCGGTCTTTGTGCTGCTCGGGTTTCTCGAGGAACTGCGTGAGGCTCGAGTCGGAGGCGAAGAAGTACGTCCGGTTCGCGTAGACGATGTGGGGCGAGGTCGCAGTCGGCTGGAAGCGGACCATGGTCACGGGGTCGGTCAGATCGCCGCAATAGCGCAGCGGCTCCTTCTTGAATCGATCCATCTCCGCGCGGTTGGAAAAATAGTAGATCTCGAACCCGATCCGGTAGCGAAGCGATGAGTCGAGGATGGGCTTATTCCCCTTCTGAAAGAGGCTGGGCGGCGTGATCTGGAGCGCCTTCAAATATCGCTCCGGATCCTGCACGAAGACCCCAGCGCAGGTCATGCAGCAGAACGCGACCGGCCGGCGGTTCACGTAGACCGGCCTGTAGGTTGGGTTCAGCTTCGCCTGGCGAACCGGGCAGCGGTCGTTGAGCGTTACGACCGAGTTTCCATAGTCCAGACGAGGGTGTTCCTGGGGGTCGGTCGGGACGTACTGCTGGCCGCGCGCCGACGGATGGAGCAGGAGGGTGCCTGCGACCACCGCCGCCGCGCACGCCACGACACTCCAAGGCTTACGGGATATCCGTTCCATCACGAAGGCGATTATGCCGGTTTCCCGGGCCCCACGCCACCCCCGCCAGACCGTGGTATCTTAGGTTCCATGAACGCCAATCCCCGCGCCCCCGAGCTTCCGTCGAGCTTTGCCTGGTTGAACACCGACCGACCCCTGATGTTCGCCAAAGAGCTGAAGGGACAAGTGGTTCTGCTCGATTTCTGGACCTACTGCTGCATCAACTGCATGCACGTCCTCCCGGACCTTGCCTACCTCGAGGAGAAGTACAAGGACCAGCCGTTCCTCGTGATCGGGGTCCACAGCGCCAAGTTCACGAACGAGGGGCAGCGCCAGACGGTCCGGGCGGCCGTGGGCCGGTACGAGATCGCGCACCCCGTGATCATCGACGAGGAGATGGCGCTCTGGGGCGAGTACGCTGTCCGCTCGTGGCCGACGCTGGTTCTGGTCGGGCCCGATCGGAAGATCGTCGGAGCCGTCGCGGGGGAGGGGAACCGCGAGGGGCTCGACGAGGCGATCGCCCAGGTGCTGGCCGAGGGGCGCGCCGCGGGCACGCTGGCTTCCGCGCCGTTGAAATTCGAGCGCGAGCAGTCGGTGCGCGCCGCGAGCGGGCTTGCGTTCCCGGGAAAGATCCTGGCCGATCCGAAAGGGAAGCGACTCTTCATCGCGGACTCGAACCACAACCGGGTCGTGGTCGCGACCTTGCCGGACTCAGCCGGCCGCTCGAGCTTGATTCGGGTGATCGGATCGGGCAGGGAGGGCCGGGACGACGCGCCCGCCGATCGGGCCACGTTTCACCATCCGCAGGGCCTCGCATTGATGGGGTCGACGCTTCTTGTGGCCGATACCGAGAACCATATGATCCGCGCCGTCGACCTCGACGCCTGGACCGTGCGCGCTGTCGCGGGCACCGGGGTCCAGGGATACGACCGCGCGGGCGGGAAGGTTGGCACGAAGCAGGTCTTGAACTCTCCCTGGGACCTCGCGGTCGAGGGGAGCACCTGCTACATCGCGATGGCCGGCCCCCACCAGATCTGGCGGCTCGACCTGCCGATGGGCCTCTGCCGCGCCTTCGCCGGGAGCGGAAGAGAGAACATCGTCGACGGGCCGGTGGAAGCGGCGGCTCTGGCCCAGCCCTCGGGGGTGGCGCTTGCGGGAAACTATCTCTACTTCGCCGACAGCGAGGTGAGCGCGGTGCGGCGGATCGATCTCGCTGAGGAGCTGGTCGAGACCCTCGTGGGCAAGGGCCTCTTTGACTACGGCGATATCGACGGTCCCCTCGCGGACGCGCGGCTCCAGCACCCGCTCGGGGTCACGATCTCGGGTGAGAAGATCCTGGTCGCGGACACCTACAACCACAAGATCAAGGAACTGGACCCGAAGGCTGGGACGATCCGGACCCTGGCAGGGACGGGGAAGCCCGGTGCGCAATCGGACGCCGCTCTCGCGCTATTCGAGCCGGGCGGGCTCCACGCCGCGGAGGGCGTCCTCTACATCGCCGACACGAACAATCACCGGGTCGTCCGCGTGTCGCTCGCCGATCTCTCATGGAGCGAGATCACGATCGAGGGACTTGAGGCGCCGGGAGTCTCCCGACGCGAGGAGACGGAGCACGCGACCGCGACGTTGACCGCGCCCGCCAAGCTCCGCGCCGGCGCCGCGACGGAATGGAAAGTACGCGTGCGTCTGCCCGAGGGCACGCACGTGAGCGAGGAAGCCCCCGCGAGCGTCCGCGTGAGCCGCGGCGGCTCGGTGCTCATGCAGCGGACGATGCTGGGCGCGACATGGCCGCTGGCCTTCGAGCTGCCCGCCCAGCCCAGCGGCTCCGCCGATCTTCACGTGCAGGTTTCGTTCGCGTACTGCCACGAAGGAATGGGCGTCTGCGTTCCGGCCAATCCCAGCTGGAGCGTTCCGGTGAGCTTCTCGGAGCGGGGGGAGTCGGCCACCGAGTTGACCGCGGCGGTCGCCTGAGACCGAGCAGGGCGTCGACCCATGCATGAGTTCTGGGCCCACCTCGGCACCTACAGCCGCATTCTGATCATCCCGCTCCTGGTCCTGGCGAACGCGTTCTTCGTCGCGGCCGAGTTCGCATTGGTGAGCGTCCGGCGGACCCGCCTCGAGGAGCTGGCCTCGAAGCGGGTGGCCGGCGTCTCGTTCGCCATGGGCGCCGTCGATCGGCTCGACGACATGATGGCGGCGACCCAGCTCGGGATCACGATGGCGAGCCTCGCGCTCGGCTGGATCGGCGAGCCCGCGCTCGCCGGCACGATGCAGCCGTGGTTCCGATTCCTCCCGGCCGCATGGGGGCCTTTCGCCTCCCACACCGCCGCGACCATCGTCGCCTTCGGCGGAATCACCTTCCTCCACATCGTGGCCGGAGAGCTGGCGCCCCGGACGATCGCGATCCGGATTCCGGACCGCGTGGTCCTGACCCTCGCGCCGCCACTCCTCTTCTTCGAGCGGGTCCTGCGCCCGTTCATCGCGTTCATCAATCGTGTCGGGATGATGCTCGTCCGGCTTCTGGGCTTCGAGCCCGCCGAGCACGCGCAGCACGTGCACTCGGTCCACGAGCTGCAGCTTCTCGTCGAGGACGTGTCCGAGGCGGGGAGGATGACCCCCGACCACGCTGAGCTATTGAAAAACGCGTTCCGGCTCCCGGAGAAGAGGGTGCGGGAGTCGATGGTCCCGCTCAAGGACGCGATCATGCTCGAGTACCGGATGACGCCCGATGAGATCCTGAACGCCCTCCAGGGCAGCGTGCACACCCGTTTCCCGGTGTACGACGGGGAGCGGACGAAGATCGTCGGGATCGTGAACGTGAAGGATCTGTTCGCGGTCTACGCGACCAGCGGGCTCGTCAACCTGGAGGACGCGATGTTCACCGCGACCTGGGCGCCCGCGCAGCGATCGATCGCCGAGCAGCTCAAGGAATTCCGGAAGATTCGCCGGCAGATGGCGGTGGTGATCGACGAAGCCGGCGTCCCCATCGGGATCATCACCCTCGAGGACATCGTCGAGGAGATCGTCGGCGACATCGAGGACGAGCACGACGTGGCGAGGATGGTGCGGTGAGTCGTCTCGATGCCCGGGTGGCGGAATGGTAGACGCAGGGGACTTAAAATCCCCTGGGGGAAACCCCATGAAGGTTCGAGCCCTTCCCCGGGCAATTAGTTAGAAGGCCGCGCAACGAGACGCTCCTGCCCGGTGCCCAAACGGGTGCCCGAGCGCGGAGGGTTCGCCCTTGATCACCTTGTTCTTCCTTCGAAAGTGATCATCTTTCGAAGGCCCTTCTCTCGAAGATGATCATCCCCACACGTATGAGCGTCTTGGTCAGCACCTTGGTCGTGCTTCCGGGTTTTCGCTTTCGCGTGTGGTTCATCCCCGACGTACCCCCCAAGGGCACTACCCCGGCCCGGCGCCTCAAGTCGTCCCCACCTGGCGCGGAGTCCCGCTCGGAGCGGCTGACGTGCGGTGGTGAGGGCGGTCCATCGGCGAGCCTGTCTCCGGACTCGACTCTGCGATCTGGCGATGGGTCTTGTCTCAGAGGCGATGGGTCCCATCCGGCCGGGTGTGGGGTCCCGTTGGTGGATCAGGCCGTTTCCGCGCCGACGCGGGGTCGAGCATGAAAGTTTGGTGGTGGGGCAGCCCCCGAAGGGATCGGCCCCCCTCCACCGCTGAAGACGATACTCAGGTCGGCGGTGGTTGACGACCAACCGGCCGGCATGGTCTGCTACCGCATGGCGTGTTAGTTGACCCAGGACGCAGGTGGCCAGGAAAGCGAGGGGTGAAACGCAAATGAAGGATTCCGGCGGTCCCTACCTTGGGATGGCCGTCTTTTGCGAGCGGACGCTCGAGGAGAAGGATGGGGTCATGAGCATCATCAGGGTCATCGACCGCCTGACAATCAGCGTTCGGGGCCCTGAGGTTCCAGACTCCATGCCGCCTGGCCAGGTATCCCTCACGGCGATCGTGCTCCTCAAGGCGGGAAGGGCGAAGGGACGCCATAAAATCACGATCCGACCGGAGAAGCCCTCGGGGGATTTCCTGCCGCCGGCAGACACGCCCGTCCTACTTGAGGGTGAGGATCGCGGTGTGAACTTGGTCGTGCAGACGAGTATTCAGGTGGACCAGGAGGGTCTCTATTGGTTTTCCGTGATCTTGGATGACGACCAACTCCTCACGAGAATCCCGCTCCGGATCGTCTATCACCCCGTCCGTAGTTCGAGTTCCTGAGTGAGAGGAAGCGGGCTTGTTCCGACCGAGATCTCGTAGTTAGCCGCGGACGTAGTAGTGATCCTGTACGTGATCTTCGGCGCAGGCTGGCCGGAGGCGACGAGTCGACCCTCGAGAAGCGCACGAAACTCTTCGCGGAGTTCAGGCTCAGAAAGATGGCCGCTGGTGTGCTCCGCGAGGCGCAACTCAACCTCAGCGGAAAGCGCGTCAAGTTCCGAGTCGGCGACACCATTCATCACCGCAGGAACGAACCATTCTTGAAATGCATCGATCGACCCACCTTCGACAAGGCTGGCAATCTGATTCTTCAGTTCGGACAAGGCGCTCATGGTCAAACCTCGAAAAAAGCAGTTAGTCACGCCTGAGGTGCTGTGCGAGATGTTTAACAGCGCCGGCTACGCGGATCAGATTACCGACGGCATCCTGGTCGCGTCCGTGCGCACAGACAGGCATCCTGCACTCCCGAAAGCTGCCGAGCCCTTCTGCACGAGGAGCCAGATAGTAGCATATCTAACGCAGAAAGGCAAGTGCATCGCCCTGGTGCATCAATACTTACGGGTCGACGGATCGCTCGGCGCAAGTGGCCGTCCGGATCCGAAGTGGTTGTTTGTCAACGACACAGTGTACCAAGCTATGCCGCCAAAGAAAGGTAGCAAGTAATGGACCCTTGGAGAGCGCGTCGGGAGAGCGCCTAAGGTAACCGTGACCGGAGAGACTCCGTCCTTGCCAATCACCGGCGCCTTCGTCCCGGTGCCCGACAGGTCACGTAGAGGCTGGACCGAAGAGGACACCGAGAAGGCCCGCAAGATGGGTTGCCACGTACCGGAACCCCTCTACCGATACGTCAAGCTCCGCGACCGGAGCGAAGAGACCTCACCGCGCCTCCGCGGATACCTTGAGGCGACGGTGCGGGACTCCAAACTGTATTTCTCGCATTACTCAGGCATGAACGATCCGTTCGAGGGCGGCTTCAGCCTCTCCGCCGAAGCCCCGCGGCAGACGAAGACAGCCTATGGACGGAGGCCGCTCAGGAGAACGGGATTCCCCCCACCCAGGTCGAATCGGTGATCCAGGGCATGCGGCAGTGAAACATGGTGACAGAACGAGGAGCCACATGGACCGAGTGCTGCTGCACGATGAACTCGCCGCGATACTGCGGGGGCGGGAGAACTGGTGGACCACGACCACCGATCTCGCCGCGGAGGTGAACCGACGCGGCCGCTACAAGAAGCGCGACGGGAGCACAGTCTCGGCGTTTCAAGTGCACGGCCGCACGAGGCAATACAGGCGGATCTTCGAGCGAATGGGCGCGCGTGTGCGCCTCGTCGAGACGGAGCCGGTAGTTGCGATGGAGTCGAGCCGGTTCTACCTTTACTTGGCGCAGCGTGCGCATCGCGACCTTGAAGCACTCCCCGGGCGGCCGAAAGTGGGCGGCTGGACGTTCGGAAAGGAGCGACTTCGGGAGGAGATGCCGTCCGACCACTTCCGGCACTCGGTCATCTGCACGGTGTTCTCAGCCGCGGCGTGCGAGCACTCGCTCGTCGCGATCGCCAGCCTGCGAAAGGCAACCGCCCATGGCCAACAGCGCAAACTCCTGCTACGCGTGTGGCCCAAGAAGAGGGGTTGGCTGATGGGTAAGGATCTCGTCGCCCTCGCGCGCGCGCTGACCAAGGTTGACAGGACCCTTCTTACACAGATCGAAGACCTCATGGAGCGAAGGAACGCGATCCTCCATTCGCGGGCGCAGGACTGGGAAGATCCGATCGAGGGACGGTCGGGGTGGTGGGAACGCGCGGTCCAGCTGCCCGCGATCACTGCGGCGCTGATCAAGAACGCGCCTGGTGACGTCCGGATCGCGGAGGAGGCAGTCGAGGCACTACGGAAGGCGCGGGGAGAGCCCGACTGGAATCCCTTCAAAGAGCCGCAACAAGGGGAAACCCCATGAAGGTTCGAGCCCTTCCCCGGGCATAATTTACATAGCACGCACGCTGCTTTCGTCGCCGCGACCCTTGTTTTCAACGGAGATCCCATGAGCACACTCGCGGAAGGGACCGCGCGGCGGCTCCCGCCGATCGTGTTGGCGTGCCTCGCCGCGACCTGGCTCATCTGGGGCTCGCTCGCCATCCGCTTCGCGCTGGTCAGTTTCCCGCCGTATCTCCAGATGGGCTCGCGTTTCCTCGTCGCGGGCGCCGGCCTCGCAGCATGGATGCGCTGGGCACGAGGCGCGCCCTGGCCGAACGCCCGTCAGTGGGGCCATGCATTCGTGATCGGCGCGCTCATGCTTGCCGGCGGCATGGGAAGCGTGGCGATCGCCGAGAAGACCGTCGGTTCCGGGCTCGTGGTGGTTTTCATCGCGATCAACCCGCTCGTGATCGCGGGCGTGAACCTGTTCTGGCGTGTGGTACCCGGCCGCATGGAGATGATCGGGATCGCCATGGGGCTCGCCGGGGTCGTGCTGCTGACGCGGGGGCAGGGGTTTCAGTCGTCGCCGGCGGGATTGACTGCGGTAGCCATAGGCTGCGTCTGCTGGTCCGTCGGCAGCGTGCTGAGCCAGCGGCGACTGCCGCTTGCGCCGGGCGCCATGGGATTCGCGAGTGAGATGCTCGCAGGCGGACTGGTACTGATGCTCCTCGCCGGCATTGCCGGGGAGCACTTGGAGTGGCCACCCCAGGCACTGGCTGCATGGGCCTGGGGGTATCTCGTCGTGTTCGGCTCGCTGCTCGCGTTCAATGCCTACATGGTGTTGCTTGCCCGCACCCCCGCTGGCCTGGCCGCAAGCTACACCTTCGTGAATCCGGTCATCGCACTGCTCCTGGGCATCGTCTTCGGGGGTGAGTCGGTTACGCTTCAAGAGTGGGCCGCAACGGGCGTGATCCTCGCGGGCGTAGTTCTGTTGCTGGTCGGGTCCGTCCGGCGCGGCAGCGGCGCTACTTCGTAAGCGTCACCTTCAGCACCGCGGACTGCGCTCCACCTGCGACCACCTGATCCGTTCTCACGAAGTAGATGCCCGACGACGCCTGCTGGTTCTGGTCGTTCGCGCCCTCCCAGCGCACTTCATGAGTGCCCGCTGTCGTCATCTCGCCACGCTTCAATGTCCGGATCAGACGGCCGTCGATCGAGTAGATGCGCAGCGTGACCGGGCCCGCGCTCTCTACGGTGTATGAAATAGCCGTCTCCGGGTTGAACGGGTTCGGCGAGGCCCATGTCGAGATCGGCGCCGAGCCGCGGCGGGTCCGGACGGTGACCGACTTCACGCCGCGGAGGGGCGCGGTCCCCGAGGAGGTCTGTACCTCCCCGGTGACGATGATGTTCGCGGTGGTGTTATTCGGAGCACCGGTGAACAGGGACCGGACACACGATTCGTCGAAGCTGATCATATAGTCGGGCACGGTGTTGAGATCCATGTCACCGATCACGCCCGTGCCGGCCTTGGCCTCGGCCGGGCACTCGGTGACGGTGCCGGAGGTCGGGTAGTCGGTCTTCAGGCGCAGCGTACTGGCGAGTATCGACGCGTTGGGCATCATGGTCTGCTCGACCGCCACCTTCGTGTACCCCTTTCCGTTCTTGGCATCGAGGACGGTCCCGTTGTCCTTGAGGATGATCGCGACCGGGACATCGGAGCGGACCGTCGCCGACGTGGAGTCGTCGTCGGAGAGGCTGCCCGTGTCGGTCACATGGAGGATCACCGGAAAGACCCCCTCCGCCGCGTAGGCATGCCTGGGGGTTGGGCCCGAGGCGGTGCTGCCGTCTCCGAAATCCCAGGCATACGCGAGCGCGTCGCCGTCAGGATCAGACGAGCCGGCGCCGGTGAAGTCGATGCCTTGAGTTGCGAGGCCGGCGTAGGGTCCATGGGCGTCCGCGGTCGGAGCGCGGTTCCGAATGTTGAGCATTACGGCCACGGAATCGACTCCCCGCAGATTGGTGACAAGATCCAGCCGCCCATCGTCGTTAAGATCTGCAGGCGCGATGAACCCAGGAGTACCTCCGGTCGCACACTCAACTCGCACACCTAGTTGGCCGTCACCGGCCCCGAGGAGGACCGCGATGTGGGGTGGGATCGCCTCCGCGGTCGCCGCAAGATCCAATCGCCCGTCGCCGTCGAAGTCCCCCTTGGCAAGCGTATTGTTATCGAAGCGTGATCCCCATTGGATCGGCTCCCCGAAGTATCCGTCGCCGTGGCCCAGGAGCACCGCTAGGATGTGGACGTCGAAAACGACCGTGGCCAGATCCTCTTTACCGTCCCCGTTGAAGTCTCCGACAGCAACGATGCACGGTTCCCCGCCTTCGTGCGCAAGGGAGACTGCCGCCCCACCGCGCCCTCCGAAGGTACCGTCGCCATTCCCAAACCACACAATGATTTCTCCGCCCTTCGAATACGCGATGTCCGGTTTCGAGTCTCCATTCATGTCACCGATGGCAAGCGAGGAAACCTCCCATCCCATATTCTCGGTGTCCATCCTCGCGCCGAACGTGCCGTCTCCGTTTCCTAGGAAAATAGACAGGAGGTCCCAGCCGGCCACGATGGCGTCCAGTTTTGAGTCGCCGTTTAGATCGGCTACCGCTAAGAGGTTTGGCGGTTGGCCGAATACGCCCTTTCTCGTGGCAAAATCGGTCCTTGGGCCGAACGACCCGTCCCCGTTGCCGAGGAGGACAGAAAGGGCCGAGCTGCTCAGAATCAGCAAGTCGAGTTTCCCATCTTGGTTTAGATCCCCCATCTGGAGCGAGCCGGTGACGCCCGTTGGATAGTCCACGTGCGCCGCGAAAGCCCCGTTTCCGGTGCCCAGGAGGACAGAGACGCTGTTCGCGTGCGACGTGACGAGATCCAGCGTGCCGTCCCCATTGAGATCTCCCACCTCGACGTGGCTGGGTTGGGATCCCGTAGCGTACTGCGCCGGCGCTCCAAACGGCTGCCCCAAGGCTCCGCTTGGAATGAGCCCGATCAGGGAAATGGAGATGAGTAGCACGGTGGGCAGAGGGGTGCGATTCATGGCGAGTCCTCCTAGTGAGTAAGACCCTCCTCGCCTCGAATGCGGTGAAGTGCAAGTCCTTCACCGGACAAACACAAGCGTTGGCCCTACTTCGTAAGCGTCACCTTCAGCACCGCGGACTGCGCTCCGCCGGCGAGCACCTGATCCGTTCTCACGAAGTAGATTCCCGACGATGCCTGCTGGTTCTGGTCATTCGCGCCGTCCCAACGCACCTCATGGGTGCCCGCCGCCGTCATCTCACCCTGCTTCAGCGTCCGAACGAGGCGGCCGTCCATCGAGTAGACGCGGAGCGTGACCGGCCCCTCGCTCTTCACGGTGTATGAGATCGCCGTCTCTGGGTTGAACGGATTCGGTGAGGCCGATGTCATGATCGGTGCCGAGCCTGTGCCGCCGGTTCGGAGGGTGACCGACTTCACGCCTTGGAGCGGCGCGGTCCCCGACGTTGTCTGGACCTCCCCGGCGACGATGATGTTCACGGTGCTGTTATTCGGAGCACCGCTGAGCAGGTCCCGGACACACGATGTGGCGAAGCTGATCTGGTAGTCGGGTACGCCGTTCAGATCCATGTCGCCGATGGTACCCGTGCCAACCCGGGTGTCGGCGGCGCACTCGGTGACCGCGCCGGGGGTCGGGTAGTCGGTCTTCAGGCGGAGCGTAGCGGCGTGTATCGATGAGTACGGCATCATGGTCTCCTCGATGGCAACCTTGGTGGATCCCCTTCCGGTCGAGACATCGAGGACGGTGCCGTTGTTCTTGAGGACGACCGCGACCGGGACATCGGATCGGACCGTTGCGGTCGTGGAGTCGTCATCGGAAAGGCCGCCCGCGTCGGCCACATGGAGCATCACCGGGAAGACCCCCTCGGCGGGGTATGCGTGCGCGGGGGTCGGGCCAGAGGCGGTCTTGCCGTCCCCGAAATCCCAAGTGAACGCAAGCGCATCGCCGTTCGGATCGGACGAGGCGGTACCGTTGAAGTCGATGGACTGAGTCGCGAGCCCTGCGTACGGTCCGCGGGCGTTTGCCTCCGGAGCGCGGTTTCCGACGTTCAGCAGTACCGCCACGGAATTGGATGACGGGAGCGTGACCACGAGGTCGAGCCGCGAGTCGCCGTTCAGATCCGCCGGCGCGATGAATCCCGGGGCACCTCCCGTCTCGTACACATACTGCGCGTCTCTCCGCCCGTCGCCGGCGCCGGTGAGGATTGCGACGCCGCCGCTGTCCGGCAACGTCGATAGATCCAACAGCCCGTCGCCGTTGAAGTCGCCCTTGCCGAGCACACCGGGCGCGAAGGGAGACCCCCAGTCGATCACATCTCCGAACGTTCCGTCGCCGTTGCCCAACAGCACCGACAGGATGTGGACGTCGAAAACGACCGTTGCAAGATCCGATTTTCGGTCCCCGTTCAAGTCGCCGACCGCGATGATGTCCGGATCCCCGCCGGAGGGCACGTGGTAGACGGGCGTATATCCGCCGTAGCCAAAGGTGCCGTCGCCGTTTCCAAACAGCACCGTGATCCCTCCACCCTTCGAAAACGCGATATCCGGCTTCGAGTCTCCGTTCAGGTCGGTCACGGCGACCGAATAAGCGACGCCCCAGCGATCGTCGTCCGTCCTTGGCGCGAAGGTGCCGTCCCCATTGCCGAGAAAGACGGACACGATGCCAAAACCCACCACGACGACGTCCGGCTTAGAGTCCGCGTTCAGATCGGCGATCGCGAAAAACGTGGATGGTCCCTGTGGATTTGCCGTGGGGAAGTCGGCCCTCTCGCGAAACGACCCGTCGCCGTTGCCGAGGAGAACCGAGACGGCGGCTTGACCCAAGGTCAGCACGTCCAAGATCCCGTCCTGGTTCATGTCACTGACGAGGACACGGAACGGCCCCGTCCCCGTTGCGTATTCCCTGTGCGGCTGGAAGGCCCCGGTCCCGTCGCCCAAGAGGACGGAGACGATGCCCGATCCCTCGTGTGCCGTGACGAGATCCAGAGCGCCGTCCCCGTTGAGGTCGCCTACCGCAGCGTCCCCGGGGCCGAGCGCCGTTTCGAACTGCGTCGGCGCTCCGAACGGCTGGCCCGAAGCTCCGCTCGGGGCGAGTTCGATCAGCGAAATGGAAAGGAGCAGAGCGGTGGGTAGAGAGGTCCGATAGATTCCATTCATCGCGTCCTCCTAGCAGCCGCCCCCCAGCCCTGAAGGTGGCCGCGGCTCAAGTCCCCGTCCCGGTAGGAGGGGACGCGACGGATCGTACGGGACGCGCGTGCGAACCGGTATTCGCTGGATTCCAGATCCGGCGATGAAAAACTACTGATGAGCCGGGCCGGGCGGTTTGGCCGCCTCCCCGGGCAATTCGTTATTTCGTAAGCGTTAGCTTCAGCACCGCGGACAGCTCCCTGTCGCCGAGCACCTGATCCGTCCTCACGAAGTAGATGCCCGACGAGACCGGCTCGCTCCGGTCGTTCGCGCCGTTCCACCACACTTCATGCGTGCCCGCCGTCGTCATCTCTCCATGCTTCAGCGTCCGAATCAGGCGGCCGTCGATCGAGAAGATTCGCAGCGTAACCGGCCCCGCGCTGTTCACCGTGTACGAGATCGCCGTCTCCGGGTTGAACGGGTTCGGCGAGGCGGATGCGTGGATCGGCGCCGAGCTGTGGGCCGTGCGAACGGTGACCGTCTTCACGCCGCGGAGCGGCGCGGTGCCCGACGAGGTCTCGACCTCTCCGGTGACGATGATGTTCGCCGTGGTGTTGTTCGGAGCCCCATCGAAGAGATCCCTGACACACGATTCGGCGAAGCTGATCATGTAATCAGGTACACCATTCAGATTCATGTCGCCGAGAGTACTCGTGCCGGCCTTGATCTCGGCCGCGCACTCGGTGACGGTGCCGGGGGTAGGGTAGTCGGTCGTCAGGCGGAGTGAGGTGGCGACAATGGACGAGTAGGGGACCATGGCCTGCTCGACGGCCACCTTCGTGTATCCCCTCACCTTCCTGGCATCGAGGACGGTTCCGTTGTTCTTGGCGATGATCGCGACCGGGACGTCGGATCGGACCGTGGCCGTCGTGGGGTCGTCGTCGGAGAGGCCGCCCGTGTCGGTGACCTGGAGGATTACCGGGAAGACGCCCTCCGCCGCGTAGGCATGCATGGGGGTCGGGCCCGTGGCCGTCCTGCCGTCTCCGAAGTCCCAGGCGTACGCCAGCGCGTCGCCGTCCGGGTCGGACGAGCCGGTACCGATGAACTCGATGCTCTGATTGACGAGCCCGGCGTACGGCCCTCGCGCGTTCGCCACCGGATAGCGGTTCCGAATGTTGAGCATTACGGCCACGGAATCGGCTCCTCGCAGGTTGGTGACAAGATCGAGCCGCCCGTCGCCGTCTAGATCTGCCGGCGCGGTGAACCCAGGAGGACCTCCCGCCGCGCACGCAACCTGGCCGTTTGTTCGGCCATCACCGGCCCCGAGGAAGACTTCGATGGCGTTCGGATTGGTGACCACAAGATCCAAGTGCCCGTCGCCGTTGAAGTCCCCCTTGGCAATATCATCTGTAGAGGATGACCCCCACTGGATGGGCTGCCCGAAACTACCGTCGCCATTGCCTAAGAGGGTAGCCATGACATCGATGTCGAAAACTCTCGTCGCCAGGTCCGTCTTACCGTCCCCGTTCAAGTCCCCGACCGCGATGATGTACGGTTCGCCGCCGGGGCGCGCAAGGGAGATTGCCGCGCCCCCGCAGCCCCGAAAGCTGCCGTCGCCATTCCCACACAACACAGTGACTCCACCGCCCTTCGGATACGCGAGGTCCTGATTCGAGTCTCCGTTGAAATCAGCGACGGCGAGCGAATAAACCGGCCATCCCATATCGTTGTCCATCCTCGCGCCGAACGTGCCGTCTCCGTTTCCTAGGAAAATAGACAGGATGCCCCAGCCGGCCACGATGGCGTCCAGTTTTGAGTCGCCGTTTAGATCGGCTACCGCTAAGAGGAATGGCGATTGGCCGTAAACGCCCGCTCTCGTGGCGTAGTCGGTCCTTGGGCCGAACGACCCGTCCCCGTTGCCGAGGAGGACAGAGAGGGCCGAGCCGCTCAGAATCAGCAAGTCGAGCTTCCCGTCCTGGTTTAGATCACCCATCCGGAGCGAGCCGGTGACGCCCGTTGGATAGTCCACGTGCGCCCCGAAAGCCCCGTTTCCGGTGCCCAGGAGGACAGAGACGCTGTTCGCGTGCGACGTGACGAGATCCAGCGTACCGTCCCCATTGAGATCTCCCACCTCGACGTGGCTGGGTTGGGACCCTGTTGCGTAGTGCGCCGGCGCTGCGAACGGCTGGCCCGGCGCTCGGCTTGGAGAGAGTCCGATCAGGGAGACGGAGAAGAGCAGGATGGCGGATAGCGTGTGGTTCCTCGGCTCGCCCCCCGCAGGGCGGCGCCGATTGGAGAAACCGATCATGTCAGCCCCCCAGGCCAATCGGGAGCGGCCGCCCGGCGGATCCCCCGACCCCCACGGCCGTTCCTCGACGTTGGTTTCCTTCGCCACTTGAGTGTAGGACGGGCCGCCGGGGAGGACTATTCGGAAGAATACGGAATCGAGGTAGAAAATCTACGTAGCGGGGTGCCGCCGGGGTTGATAGCCAAAACAAGTTGCGACGGGGCACCGATGGGAGTAAGAAGTAGGTGGTAGGGCATTGGGGGACGTGCCGGTTTCTTACCTCGGAGGTTGGAGATCATGGTGAAGTGGATACTCTCAGCCCTGCTTACGGTTGTCGCGGTCGCAGGCCTCACGCAAGCGGCGGATGCGCAGTACATGTACATGGACGCGAACGGGAACGGGGTTCATGACACGGGCGATCGGCTGAACGCGAACAACGACTCGACCTTCGTGGATATCTACTTGAGCACGACGCTGAACCGCAACGGGAGCGCGGTCACCTGCAATACCCTGCCCGCTGCCGCGATGGACATCAACTCGTACGCCTTCAGCATCGTGGCGACCGGCGGCACCGTGACGTATGGGACCTACGTCAACCGGCAGCCGGCTGCGTTCCCGAACCACGCAGAGGTGCTGAACCCGGGGGACGGGACGTACAAGGACGCGTTCTACTCGTTCTCCTATACGCCGGGGGGCCTATTTAGGCTTGGGACGTTGACGATCACCGGCACGAGCGGGGCTCCCGCGATCACATTTGTGGATTTGATCACTGGGGCCCAGGACTATACGTCGTTCGGGACGGAGTGTCCTGGGATAGGCGGCGACAACACGTACCGGCTGGACGGGCCGAACACGCAGGCCTTCTACGGCGTCCCTGGGGACTGGTTCGACACCGACGGCCTCGCCCGGAGCACGACCGCGGTCTCCGTCGCGCTCCAGGACGCGCAGGCCGAGGCAGGGCTTGTTCGCCTTCGCTGGATCGTCCCGGACGCGCGGAGCTCGGTCTCGATGGTGGAGCGGCGTACCGCGATCAGCGATTGGGCGACTCTGGGGCAGGCCGACGTGGAGAGCGGCGGCTATGTCCGTTACGAGGACCGGTCGGTGACCCCGGGCGAGCGCTACGCGTACCGGCTCTTCGTCCAGTCTCCGACGGACAATGGGTATTCGAACGAGGTATGGGTCTTGGTGCCCTCGGACGCGGCTGCTCCGCTCGCATTGCAGCTCGACCCCGTCTACCCGAATCCGTTCCAAACCGAGACCCGGTTCAACTTCGCGGTTCCTCGGTCCGGATCCGTCCGGCTGACCATATTCGACGTGCGCGGACGACGGGTCGCGACGGTTGTGGAGCGCGCGTTGCCCTCGGGTTGGCGCTCCGTGGCATGGAATGGCAGGGACCACTTGGGCAGGCCCGTTCCGTCGGGCACGTACTTCGCCAAGCTGGAACAGGCCGGAAAAGTCCAGATGCGGAAGATCGTCGTCGCGAGGTAACGCCGGGGCCGCATCTCAGCGGCAGCGCCGCTAGGCGCCGTACAGCCCGTTCGAGCTGAACGGATACCCCTGGCCGTCGCGGAAGAGCATCCTTTGGAGCGAGACCTCCCGCGCGCTCGGCTCCACGAGCTGGTCGGGGAAGAGGATCGTCTGTCCGACCTCCACGGCGACGATATCCGTCTTCCCCACACCACATAGGTGGCTGCCCCAAGCCTCGCCACCCTCGCCGAACATGCAGCGAATCAGGATTCCGCGGCCGAAGACGAGCTTCCCGCCGATGGTCGTGCACCGCGTGGAATATCTCCCGTCGGTCGTAATCTCCGCCACGAGCGTGGCGGGCACGCGGACGGATAGCCCGAATTCACGCGGCTCGCCGTCTTCCTGGCGCCCCAGGTTGCAGGCTTCGGCCAGCGGTGCACCCGAGGAATCGCGTATCTGAATCTGCAGAGGCGAGTGCCGGGTAATTCGAAGCGGCGGAGTCGACGATGCCGCCACGAACCATTCACCCGGAGGGATGAGGATGGCCTCGGTCGCGATGCTCCCGCCATCTCGGTTGGCATGCTTCTTGGCAAACGTGAGCATCGCGCTGACCCCCGGCAGCACGATCGCCCCTTCGAGGGTCAACGTAGAGCCAAGCGGAGCGCCATGACCCGCCTCGCGGATCGAGGCCTGCACCTGAAGCGGCATCGAGACGTTCGCGGCGATCCGAACCGTCCGGTTGACATCCGGGTCCCGGTGGGGGATCCGGCGAAACGCGGGCGCTATCGACTGAGACATCACGTGGGTTGACATCATGACTGGCTCCTAATGAACGGGATACGCCGGCGCCACGGTGGAAGTGGAAGCCGTGACGCAACCGTTTTGCATCTCGGCGAGGCCCGGCTGCGCCCTTCCCAGGAGCGACTCGCCTCCCGTGATCTGCCCGATCCCATCCAGGAATGCGAGGTAGATCCAGGAGTCTCGGCCCAGTGGGGACCGAAGCGGCCGCGGGGGAAGATGAATGATGGTGTCGTCCGGGACGAGCGGCACTTCGACGGCCGCCTCCTGCTGGCCCGCGTCGACTCCCGATGAGTCGCTCGGCGACAGCGTGAGCCGGGCCCTGATGCCGGACCGGATGGAGACGTCGCCGGACATCGCGAGGTCGGAGATCGGATTCAGATCGAACACCTCGCCCCTGACGACCATCGCGTCGACGAAGAGGTTGAGTGGAAGAGACGGGTTCAGGTCGAACGGCCCCTGATCGCACCGGCCCAAGCGGGTCCGGGGGGCGAGCGGGGATCCGCCGCCGACGTACTGGATCCAGAGATCCGGTGGACGCCCCACTTCCGCCCAGTCGAGTGCCTGAGGCTGAATCGACAGGGATCGGTCGTGGAGGAGCGCGATCCGCTCGCTGGATGTTTCCTCGAGCGGAAGGGAAGTGCCGCGCTCGACCCTGCGGTAAGTCAGCCGCGCGCCGAATCCACCGGCCTTGATCGTGCCTCCCACCGTCACGCGCCCGCCCGGTCCGCCGCGGAGCGCGCCCGGGCTCATCGTGGGCTCGATGTGCAGGGCCATGGGGATCGTGACCGGCACGAATCGCATGATCCGCAGTACAGCTGAACTCGTCACGTCCAAGGGTTGCTCGCGCTGCGTGATCACCCTTGCCATTGTGTGTCTCCTTTCATCACCTGGCGATTCGGCCGCCAACCGCTCCTCGTCCCCATACGGAAGGAAGTATCGCCACGGGGAGAAGGAGCCGCCATTCGATGGATTGCGGACTTGAGGATGAAAAACTACGGATGGTTCGGGTTGCGATTTGCAAGGAGAACGCGGGCCGAGTTGGCGAATGCGATGAAGATCGCGCCCAAAAGGGGTGAGCGCCGGATGCTTGGTCGCCACTCCCGACGACATGGGTCATCCGGCGCTCCGGAAGGCATCCATTTTTTGCGAGTTTCAGATCAAATAGAACCACCTCCTCTCCAAGGTTTCCCGTTCCGAGCACCCGCGCGAGGGACGAATCGCCCCAGGGGGTGCCCGAGTCCGTCCAAGAAGGAGATCGCGCGCAACGGATGAGCGGGTGTCGTCCTCGACATCGGCTGATCGGGGATGCGAACAGTCTGGCCGATCGGAATCGCAACGGCTTCGGTGGCGGCGACCAGGGGCTCGTCGTCGTACCGATCCGGCTCGCGCCACGGATACATGCAGTGCGCGAGGATGCCGCGGAGAAACACGAGGTTGCCGCCAATGGTGGACCGAGAGCTCGGCACGAGAGACAAGGTGTCTGTCGCGATCTCCACCGTCACCGCCACGGGGACGTGGAAGGAAAGCGCGAATCCATGCGGCTCTCGGTCACAAGGTCCGACCTCGCAGGTCTCGGAGATGCGGGTGCCGTCCCCGTCGTGGAATCGAATGCGGATCGGCGCACCGGGATCGATCGGGGCGCGGCTGGCCGCCGCCGCGACCGTGAACCATTCGCCGGGCGGGATCAGCGTCATCGTGTTCTGTTTGAAGCGGTCCGCGTTGAAATGACTCTGGTGGGCGTCCCGTCCGAAGCTGAGTACCGCAGCCAGCCCCGCGAGGACGACGGCGCCATCCAGGGTCACCCGGAACCCATGGGGATCGTGGCATTCCGTGAGGCGGACCGATCCCTGTACCTGTACGGGCATCGAGAGAGCAGCGGAGAAGCGCAGCATCCGAGACCGGTCCGAGCCGGGGTGAATTCTCTGTCGGTTCGATTCAGGTACGAGTGGGTGCGCCGCGTGCATTCTCTCCATGAGTCCTCCCGTTCCTATCGCGAATGCGTGAGCTCCATCTCTCGCATCGATCAATCTTCCGTGGCGATGCAGCCGGCGGTTCCGGTCTCGTGGGCGCGTAGCCCCGCTGGGGACACTCGGAGAGCTATAGGTCGGGTCCGCCACACGGGTTCCTGGACGCTAGCGACCGCCACGGTCCAAATGCGTCCTCCTCTCCAGCAGCCCGTCCGGGCTGACCAATGAGCTTTCCACGACGCCGGGCTCCGCTTTCCCGAGTAACGACTCTCCGCCCGTCGGCCGGCCCGCTCCGTCCAGAAACGTGACGTAGATCCAGGAATCGCGCCCGATCGGCCCGTGCAGCATCCGCCGCGGCAGCTGGACCTCGGTGCCGCCTGGAAACAACGACACATCGGCAGGCGTGGTCGGATCGCCCGGCCTCGGGGCCGGACCGCCGTTCTCGGTGAGGGTGAATCGCGCGACGATTCCGGTCCGGATGCAGATCTCCCCGGCCAGGGCGAGCATCGGCATGGAATAGGGATCGGATCTCTCCGGTCTCAGGATGGCTGCGTCCACGGAGATTCCCAGGGTGAGGTTTGGGGTCAGGTCGAATGGACCTTGGTCGCAACGGCCCAGGCGGGTGAGGCCCGTGACCGGGGTGCCTCCGCCGTCGAGGAACTGGATCCAAAGATCCGGAGGACGGCCCGCGACGGGGCGGTCCACGGCTCGCGGCGGGAGCGTCAGGGTCCGGTCGTGAAGGAGAGCAATTCGCTCGCTGGTGACCTCATCGGCCGGCGTGGTGCCGCTTCCACGTTGGCGATAGGTAAGCCGGGCGCCGAAGCCTTCGGCCGTGATTGTTCCCCCCACCGCGACGCGCACGCCCGGTCGGACGACGAGAGTTCCGGAGTTGACCTTGGGTTCAATGCGCATCGGCACCGGAATCGTGACGGGCATGAATCGCATGATCCGAAGGGCGACGACGCCCGAATCCCGCGGGGATCGTCCTCGATGCGTCGAAAATTCATCCATGATGGAACTCCCTTTCCCGGCTGGCGGGCCTCCCCGCCTATCTTGCGTTTTCATCGTTTGCCAGCACCTGAATCGTCCTGGCCATGATCTTCAGATCGAGAAGGAAGCAGTAGTTTCGGATGTAATGGATGTCGTAGCGCAACTTCCGCCGTGCCGCCCTCGTCGACTGCGTGTAGCCGTTGCTGACCTGCGCGAGGCCGGTGATGCCGGGCTTCACGGTGCAGCGACTCGAAAAGCCCGGGATCTCCTTGTCCAGCTTGGCCAGGAAGATCGGCCGCTCGGGGCGTGGACCGACGACGCTCATCTCGCCTCGAAGCACATTCCAGAACTGGGGCAGCTCGTCGAGGTGCGTGCGACGGAGAAACGCCCCGACGCGAGTCACTCTCGCGTCGTTCGTGGCCGCCCAGACCGGCCCCGTCTCCTGCTCCGCGTTCGCGACCATGCTCCGGAACTTGAACATCAGAAACGGACGGCCGCGGAGCCCGGCCCGTTCCTGCCTGAAGAGGACCGGTGAGCCCGATTCCAGCCAGATCGCCACGGCGACCACGACGTAGATCGGGAGGAGCGCCACGAGGCAAGTCACCGCGATCACGAGATCGACGGCTCGCTTCGCGAGATCCCTCTCCTTCGGGTGTGCAAGCCTCCACGGCCGTCCCGCGGCAGTCACCGCTGCATTGTTTGGCTCGGTTCCCATACTCTTGGAGACGATAGGAACGGGACGCCGGGCGAGCCATTCGGTGATACCCCGATTCGCCGAGGGGAAAATTACGGAGGCGGGCATCAGCGCACCTCCGATGCGCGGAGCGCGCGCAGAAGCGTCCGCTCCAACGCGGGGTTGCCCAATCGCTGCGCGAGCGAGATGCCCAACGCGAGCGTCCGCGTGTCATCAGGCCGGAGCTCCATGGCGAGCTGAAACGCTGAGTACGCTTCGCCGAGTCGGCCGTCCTCCAGCGCCATGCCCAGGATCCCCGTCGCGATCCACTCGAAGTCGGGCAGGAGCGATCCGGTGCGCTTGAGGTCGGCCAGGGCCGCTCCGTAGTTCCGATCCAGCTCATGGGCGAGCGCGCGCAACGCATAGAGCTCGGGCGCGGCTCCCGACCGTCGGAGCGGCGGCGTCAGCGCCGCCGCGGCGCGGGCCGGATCTCCAACCAAGCAGCTCACTCGACCCACCAGCATGGCCGCCTCGGAGTTCAAGCTGTCGACGGCGAGCGCCCGCTGCCCCCAGTCCAGCGCCGCCGAGTCGTCACCGAAGTTCTCGTACAGAGAGGCGACTCGAGACAACGCGTAGCTCGAGTGGGGATCCAGCGTGACGAGGGACACGGCCCAGGCGATCGCCTTCAAGCCATCGCCTTTCGCCGCCGCCAGCTCGGAGCGGACCTGACACTCGATCGGGGTCGGAGGATCTGCCGCCGACGAGGACGCGCCGGCGGCGATGGCCGTGGCCACGAGGGCCGGCACCATGGCCGCTTTCCATCCACCGTTGAAGCTTTGTTTGCGCCCGGTATCCATACGTAAGGAAGTATTGCGGCAGATGCGTCGCGCCCACCATTCGGTGGACTACGGCCCGGGATAGGAAAAACTACCTAGTGGGGAAGAGGGGGAGGGAGGGACGAGGCTTGAGGGCAAAAAAACGGCCGTGCGGAGGGCTAGGGGATGATGAGGCCCCTTCGTATCGCGTAGCGGACCAACCCGGCGGTCTCGTGGATGTCGAGCTTCTCCATGATATGAGCCCGGTGTGCCTCGACGGTCCGCGCGCTGATATCGAGCGCTACGCCGATCTCCTTGGACGACCGGCCCTCCGTGATGAGCTGCAGCACCTCGCGCTCCCGCGGGGTCAAGGGGTCGTCCGGCAAATCGACCTTGGAGATGCAGGCCTCTACGACCGCCTTGGAAATGCCGGGGCTCAGATAGACCGAGCCCTGGGCGACCTCGCGGATGGCCTGCACTAGGTGCGCGGTCGCCTGCGTCTTGAGGAGGTACCCGCGGGCGCCGGCCCGAAGCGCCTCGATGACGTAGGGGTCCTCCGTGTGCATCGTGAGGACGATCACGCGCGTCTCGGGCGAGCACTGAAGGACGCTTCGCGTCGTCTCGAGCCCGTTCAGCTGAGGCATGCCCAGGTCCAGCACCGCGATGTCGGGCTTCAACTCCTTGGCCAGGCGGACGGCCTCGCGGCCGTCCGGAGCGGATCCGACGACCTTGAAGCCTTCCGCGTTGAGAAGTGTGGCCAGGCCGTCCCGGATCACGGCGTGGTCATCGGCCAAAAGGACGCTCTCACGCACGGATCGTCTCCAGCGGGATCGTCACCAGGAGCTCCGTTCCCTTGCGCTCGCCGGATTGGATCTCCAGTGTCCCCGAGAGCGGAGCGATCCGCTCGCGAATTCCAATCAATCCCAGACCGCGGCCCCCTTGACGCGTGCCCTTGGCCGCGGGGGGAAGCCCCACCCCGTCGTCGCGGATCGAGCATCGAACCAGGCCGTCCTCGTGCAGCAGCGTGATCGTGACGCGAGAGGCCTGGGCGTGCCGGGCCGCGTTGTTCAGCGCTTCCTGGACGATCCGATAGAGCGTCGTCTCGACGACCGGCGGCAGCCGTTCCTCGGTCGAGCCCTTGACGATGACGGCAATCCCCGCGCGCCGGGAAACTCCGTCCCCCAGGAACTGGATCGCGGGGACGAGGCCCAGGTCGTCGAGGATCAGCGGGCGGAGCTCGTGCGAAATCCGGCGGAGCTGCTCCTCGATCCGATCCAGAAGGCCGCGCACGTCTTTGAGCCGCTGCCTCGACGAAGGAGCGAGGTCGCGGCCGACCTCGTGGAGGGCGAGGTGAACCGAGGCCAGAAGCTGCCCGGCGTCGTCGTGGAGCTCGCGCGCGATCCGCTGCACCTGCTCCTCGAGGATCTCATTGATCCGTCGAAGCGCCGAGTTGGCGTCGCTTACCCCGCGATGGGCCATCTCGAACGGCGAGAACGACTCCCGCGCGAAGCCCTCCGCGGCGCGGAGGATTGCCCCGAACTTCTCGGGAATGCCCGCCTCCTGGCAGACGGCGAGGAGCGCGGCGTGCTGGAGCGCGGCCATCTCGAGCGCGCCGACTCCGGAAGCGAGCGCCTCTCGGCCCAGCTCGTACGCCGCGTTGAGGGACGCTTCGCCTCCGCCGGCGACATGCCCGCGGAGTGCGGCCGCGTACCGCGATTCGAATGCAGGCGTGCCGTTATTCATCGTCCGGGCTCCGTGAAGGATGCTACCACCACGAGCGCGTCGTCCGACTTCTTACCGTGGCGGGCCAGGATGAGGTCGGCGATGTGCTTTGGCGGCGCGCCGGGCGAGATCAGCTTCGTGAATCCGTGGGAGATTCCGTCGGTGGTGAAGACCAGGGTGTCTCCTTGCCCGATCGGCAGCACGGTGCCGCTCAGCGCCGGCAGCCGGCTCCCGACCACGCCGGCGCGATTCACCAGCCCCTCCGACCGGGGCCGGAAGGTCGGATCCCCGCGGAAGAGGGTGCCCTCCACGTTCCCGACGCCGGACCAGGACAGGAAGCCTTCCGACGGTCGAATCGACGCGACGCTCACGGCCGCGCCCCGCGTGCTCCGGAGCGCGTCGTGGCACATGCGCAAGAGCGAGATCGGTCGCTCCCCGGCGTGCTTCGCCAAGAGCTTCGCTGCGACCGCCACGGCGGCGCCCGCCTCGCGTCCATGGCCGGCACCATCCAGAACCGCGATCATGATTCCGTCCGCGAACGGTTGGACGACGCAAAGATCCCCCGACTCCGCGGCGTCGTTCAGCGGGCGGTGCGCGACGGCCCACTTCATTGAGAGCGCTGTCACGGTTTCCATTTTTTTGCCGTTACCGTGGTGCCGACGCCAAGCTGGGAGACGATCTCCATCTCGTCCATGAGCCGCTTGACTCCGGGCAACCCCAAGCCCAATCGCCCTGCGGTGGAATATCCGTCCTGGAGGGCCTGGCGGACGTCCGCAATTCCCGCTCCTTCGTCCTTGGCCACGACGGTCAGGCCGCGCTTCCCGTTCAGCTCGATCGGGATCAGCCGGATCTCGCCCCGCTTCGCGTACGTCACGATGTTCCGGGCGAGCTCGGAAATGGCCGTGGCGATCAGGGTCGCGTCTCCGGGCGAGAAGCCGATCCCCAAGGCGAGCTCGCGACCCTTTTGGCGAGCGGCGACGATGTCAGCTTCGGTTACGAGCGGCACGCCCTGCTCCGGCGACCCCGATGGGGCGGATGAATTGTTGTCCGAACTCGCCGATGTGCTCATCGCTTCGCCGGCGGCTTGGTGTTCGCGTCGAGATAGGCAAGACCTTCCTCCAGATCGAGCGTGGTCGCGACAGCTCCGAGGGTCAGGCCCATCTGGACCATCGCCATGGCGACCTCGGGTTGGATTCCGACGATGACCGTCTTGGCGCCCCGCAGGCTGATCATCCGGGAGATATCACCCAGCACGCGGGTGCCGAAGGAGTCCATGACGTCGAGTGCCGCGACGTCCACGATGACCCCCTGGGAGCGGTGCTGGCCGACGGACTTCATCAAGACGTCGCGGAAATGGAGCAGGTCCGTGTCCGAGAGCGCCGCCTGGATCGAGGCGATCAGGTAGGCGCCCTGCTTCAGAATCGGGACTTCCACAGATGCGATCCTTTGATTTAGGTCGAGTGGTGCCGCGTCCCCTAGGCGGCTTCGGATTCCCTCATGGGAAGGACCTTGTACCCGAGGAGACGCTCGGCCTCCTCGATGCCTCCCTGAAGATCTCCCACCGTCGTCATCTTGCCGAGATCCACGCCGATGTTGACGAGGGTCTGAGCGATCTCCGGCGAGAGACCGGTCACGATGACGGTCGCGCCGAGGAGTCGCGCCGACTCGACGGTCAGAACCAGGTGATTCGCGACGTTGGCGTCCATGGCCGCGACGCCGGTGATGTCGATCACGACGACCTTGGCTCGGTTCGTCCGGATGCCCCGCAGAAGCTGCTCGGTGAGCTGGCGCGCCCGCGCCGGATCGATGAGGCCGATGATCGGAAGAATCAGCAACCGCTCGCGGACCTGCAGAACGGGCGTGGACAGCTCTCGAATGGCCTCCTGCTGCTCGCGGATGACGCGCTCCCGCTCCTGCACGAAACCGACGGCCACCGTGATCGCGATGCGGTTCGCGGCCGGCTCATAGGCGTCGAGGATGCGATTCAGCGGGGCGAAGTCGGCGTGGTACTTGGCGAACAGCGATCGCGCCAAGACGTCGCGCAGGAGAAGCACGATGCCGACGACCTCGTGCGTTTCCACTCCTCGCGGGATGATCCGTTCCGAGAGGTTTCGCGCGTAAGCTTGAAGAGCTTCAAGGGTTCCCGTCTCCAGGGCGAGGACGTAGCTATCGTAGACGGAGGTCGCTTCCGCGAAGATCTCCTCTTTCGTCATCGCGGTCAGGAGCTCGGCGACGCTGATCCGCCGTACCCATTCCTCGCGAAGCTTCGTGCGGTTCTGTCTCAAATGTGAGACGAGCTCGCGCAGGAGCGCGGGATTCTCGTCCTGAGTCGGGGGAGCGAAGGTGACTTTGACAGCGCTGTCCGTCATGAGATCCTCCTCCTAATGTGTTGCACGATTCAGACGCACTCATGGCGACCGGAACGCCCCACGCGCATCCGCATGTATTATTTTAATATGAGCATCGGCCGGGCCTGCAATTAGATAATCGTAAAAACACTGATACGTGATGGGACAGTTTCGGGGCCGCGAATCGCATCTCTCGACCCACTCCGCAGATACGCGAAAATGTAGTTGTTTGGCCTACAAGCGCGAGGCGGAGATTTGCGCGGTGACGGACATTTCACGGAGGTGACACGATGATTCGCAAGGGATCCGCCGAGTGGCAGGGGAGCCTCAAGGAGGGGAAGGGGACCGTTTCGACGGAGAGCGGCGTGCTCGCGAACGCGGCCTATTCGTTCGGGACTCGATTCGAGAACGGGAAGGGGACGAACCCGGAGGAGATGATCGCGGCGGCGCACGCCAGCTGCTTCTCGATGGCGCTCTCGGCGCAGCTCGGCGCTGCCGGGATCACCCCGGAAACCGTGCGCACCACGGCGGCGGTCACCCTCGAGAAGGTCGAGGGTGGATTTGCGGTGACCGCTTCCCACCTCGACGTGACCGCCAAGATCCCGGGCGCGGATCGCGCGGCCTTCGAGAAGGCGGCCAACGAGGCGAAGACGGGCTGTCCGATCTCGAAGCTTCTCAACGCCAAGATTACGATGGACGCGAAGCTCGTGGCGTAGGACTGTGATGGCGGCCTGCACGGATCGACCGACGGGAGCCAGAGGACGTCGATGAACGCTCGCATTCGAGGAGCCGCCGGGATGGTCGTCGCTCTTGCGATGGCGTCATGCCTCGGGGCTCCCTCCGCCCGTGCTTCAGAGCCGGCCATCGCGCTCGCGGTCGACGCGACCGAAGCGCCGCGCCACATCCTCCACGCGAAGCTCCGCATTCCCGCCGCGCCGGGTGAGCTCACGCTCTACTACCCGAAGTGGATTCCGGGGGAGCACGGACCGACCGGTCCGATCCAGAACGTCGCCGGCATCACGCTCTCGGCGGGTGGACGCCAGATCGAGTGGAGCCGCGACGGAGAGGAAATGTACGCGATCAGCTGCGACGTGCCCGCGGGAGCCGGCGCGGTGGACCTATCGCTCGACTATCTCATCCCATCCGGCACCGACGGGTTGCGCGGCACGACGTCCGCGACCTCCAAGCTCGCGGTCCTGGACTGGAATCAGGTTCTCTTCTATCCGAAGGGAACGCCGGCGGAGAGCCTCACGGTCAAGGCAACGCTCCGCGTGCCGGAAGGATGGAAGTGGGGAACGGCCCTCCCGGTGGAGCGTGCCGCCGGAAACGAGATCACGTTCCGGCCGGCGTCGCTCGTGACGCTGGTCGATTCTCCGGTCTTGACCGGCGCGTACTTCCGGGTCATCCGCCTAGCGCCGGAGATCACGCCGAAGCATGAGGTCGACCTGGCGGCCGACAGTCCCGGCGCGCTCGAGATCGAGCCGTCGCGGATCGCGAGCCTCGAGCGTCTCGTGCGGGAGGAGATCGCGACCTTCGGGGCGACGCACTACCGCGAGTATCACTTCCTCTTCTCGCTCAGCGATCAGATGAGCTACTCGGGGTTGGAGCACCACGAGTCGAGCGATAACCGGAGCCCGGAGGGGGCTCTCGTGGAGCCCGATCTCCAGATCCGGTCCGCGCAGCTCCTCCCGCACGAGTTTGCCCATTCCTGGAACGGAAAGCACCGCCGGCCCGCCGACATGACGCGGGGCGCCTTCCAGGCCCCGATGGAAACGGACCTGACCTGGGTCTACGAGGGCCTCACCGACTACCTGGCGTGGGTCTTCACGGCGAGGTCCGGTCTCCTTACGTTCGAGCAGTCCCTGGCCGACCTGGCGCAGACGGCGGCGACCGTCGCCAACGAGTCGGGGCGATCGTGGCGGCCGCTCCGTGACGCGGCGATATCGGCGCCCATGACCGGCCGTGCCGGGCGGCCGTGGTCGAATTGGCGGCGGAGCTTTGGGGACGTCTACTCGGAGGGCGTCTTGATCTGGCTCGAGGTCGACTCGATCCTTCGCCGCGAGAGCGGCGGAGCCAAGTCGCTCGATGACTTCTGCCGCCTCTTCCACGGTGGGGAGAGCAGCGGCCCAGTGGTGAAGACCTACACTCTGGCCGACGTCGTGGCGGCGCTTCAGAAAATCGCGCCCTACGACTGGGATGGATTCTTCGCCACGCGCGTCCGCCAAGCCTCGAAGCGGGCGCCGCTCGGGGGCATCGAGGGCAGCGGGTGGCGCCTCGCCTACTCGGACAGCCTCTCGGCGTACGCGCGCGCGATCGAGCGGGCGCGGCAGTGGACCTTTCTGACCTTCTCGCTTGGCCTGCTTCTGGGCTCCGACGGGGCGATCATCGACGTGAATCCGGATCTTCCTGCGGCGAAGGCGGGGCTTGCCCCCGGGATGAAGCTCATCGCGGTGAACGGCCGCACGTGGACCGCCGATCGGGGCCGGAAAGCGATCGCCACGGCGAGGAGCTCGGGCGGCCCGATCGAGCTTTTGGCCGAGTCGGGCGACTATCTCAAGACGTTCCGGATCGACTACCGGGGCGGCGAGCGGTATCCACGGCTCGTCCGCGACCCGTCGAAGCCGGACTACCTGACGCGGGTCCTGAGCCCGAGGACGAAACCCCGCTAGGCCGGGTCCTGGACGCGGCGGGTTCTCAATCCTTGCCCGCGAGCCAGGCGTCGAAGGCCTTGAAGTCGTAATCCCGCTTCAGGAAGCCCTTCACCAATTCCCTCGCCGGCATCGACCCGCCCGGGGCGAGCACGGTGTCGCGGTACTGCGAAGCGACCGTCGGATCCAGCAGGTTTTCCCGGTCGAACCGGCTGAACATGTCCTTCGCGATGACCAGCGACCAGAGGTACGTGTAGTAGACGGCGGAGTAGCCGTCCAGGTGCCCGAACGACGTCTGCATGTGGGTGTTCTCCATGCGGGGCACCGGCGTGAACTTGGGCTCGAGGTCGGCGACGACCGCATCGGTGTTCACGTGGTCGGGCTTCGCGTTGTAGATGCCGAGGGAGATCGCCGAGTAGTAGGCCTGCGTGGCGGTGTTGAGGGCGCGGCCGAACTGGTCCGCCCTCCTCATCTTCTCCACCAGGGCCACCGGGATCGGCTGATCCGTTTGGTAGTGCCGGGCGAAGGTTTGAAGCACCTTCGGGTCCCAGGCCCACTCCTCGAGCATTTGAGACGGCGCCTCGACGAAGTCACGCTGCACCGCCGTCCCCGCGATCGGCTCCCACCGGCCCTGGCCGCCCAGGATCGCGTGCACGAGATGGCCGAATTCGTGGAGGAACGTCTCGACGTCCGAGTGCTCCATCAGTCCCGGATCGCCCGGCTTTCCGCCCGGGAAATTGCAGACGAGCGCGTGCTCCGGCACCTGGACGCCGGCTACGCCCTGGCGGATCGTGAATTTCGCCGCGTGGTTGAACTTTCCGGGGCGCGGGTGGAGGTCGAGAAAGAAGCGGCCGAGCAGCTTCGGGCCGTCGAACACCTCGTACGCCTCGACGCTCGAATCCCAGACGGCGGCGTTCTCCATCCGCTTGTACGTGAGGCCGAAGATCTTCGAGGTCACGTCGAGCACGCCCTGCTTCACCAGGTCGAAGCGGAAGTAGGCGCGCGCTTCCTGCGGATCGAAATCGTAGTCCCGCTTCCGGATCAGGCGGCCGTAGTAGGACATCTCCCACTTGTCCACCTGGGTCGCGGCGGGATTGTCCTCGCGCTTCCGCTTCAGGTAGAGCGCGTACTCCTCCTGGGCGCGGCGGAACGTCGTGCTCCGAAGCCGTTGGATGAAGTCGGACGCGTTCTTCGAGGACCCGATCATCTTGTCCACGGTCACGTAGTCCGCCCACGTCGGATAGCCCAGAATCCGGGCCAGCCGGTAGCGCTTGGCGATCAGCGAGTCGAGCACCGCGATGTTCGCCGGATAGGCTCGGTTCAGGTCCTCGTACATGAGCCGGCGCCGGACGTCGCTGTTCTGCGCGTACCGGATGACGGGGAAGTAGTCGGGGTTCTCGATGCTCAGCGTGATCTTCCCGTCCGGCCCGGGGGGATGGGACCGGATGAAGTCCTCGGGGAGGCCCGCCAGATCCTCGACTCGGTCGACCTGGATCGTTCGGGAATCGGTCCGGATGTTCCGGCTGAAGTCCTGCCCGGTCTTGGTCAACTCTTCCAGAAGGGTCGAGATCGTCTTTCGGGTGGCCTCGTCCTTGTCCACGCCCGCGAGGCGGAAGTCCTGAAGCGTCCGGAAGAGGAAGTACCGCGTGGCGGCGTCCTCCTTCTTCGCGTCGACCTCGACCAAGGCGTCATAGACCGGCCGGTTCAGGCTGAGGTCGTCGATGAACTTGCTCGCGCGCTGGGTCAGCTCTTCGGACCGGGCGCGAAACGTCGAATCGGGATGGACCGATTCCATGAGGTGCGACCCGTACGCCGCGTTCTCCGCGTGGGTCATGACCGCGTTGTAGGGGACGAGCGTGTTCTCGATCGTCCGCTTTCCCTGTACCGCCAGCATCGCGCTGAGCGCGTCCCGGGCGGCTTGGAGCTCGGCCTCCGCGCTCACCTGGAATGTCGCCACGTCGGGGGCGCCGGTGAAGAAGGGCGCGGGCGCCGCGGCCGGCATCTCTTCGGCGGCTACCGCGGCGCGGGCGGCGGGGGGCGACAGCGCGATCAGCAGCGCGAAGGCAAGCATCGGATGGGCTTTGGCGACTCGGCACGAGTTCAGTAGGGTCACGATTCCTCCAGGCAGGATGGCGGGCTCCATGTAGTCGGCGGGGATTCTACACGAGCCTCTTCCCCAGCCTGTACTGCGACTTGACGACCTCGTATCCCCGAGACTTGTAGAACTCGTGGGCCTTGGTGCGGATGACGTTGGTTCGGACGCGCACGACCTCGTACCCGCGCTCTCTCGCCCATGCTTCCGCCGAGGCCATGAGCGCCGATCCGACGCCCCGTCCGCGGGCCGTTTCGTCCACGACGAGGCCGCCGATCTCCGCGCCGGGGTCCGACTCGAGATGCCGGGTTCCGTAGACGTGGATCCACCCGAGAACCGTCCCGTCTCGACCCTCGGCGATCAGAGCGCGCGCATCGGGAGATTCCTCCAGCGCGCGGAATCGGCGCTCGATCTGGGCGGCGGTCGACGGGTAGCCGAGCTGCGTCGCGAGGTGGGCGACCGCGGCGGCGTCCTCGACCTTCATCGGTCGCACCGGAATTTGGGGCGGGCTCACGGGAAGACCGGGCGACGCGGAGCGCCGCGAACCGCCAGCGCCCCGCGCCGACACCGGAACGGCGCTCCCTAGAAGAAGATTCCGAACGTAACGGGGATGATCTGGGTCTTGAGGTCCTTCGTGACGGCCGTGCTGAACCCCTGATCGGTGTAGACATTCTCGATCTTGCCTTCCACGAACCCGTTCAACCCCATCAGCCCGAATTGCACGCCGGCGCCCGCGTCGATGCCGAACTTGGTCACGGAGCCCGGTTTCGGAGCGCCCGCCGCGTCGAACGTGGTCTTCATGTTGAACGCGCCGAGCCCGGCCGTGATGTAGGGCCTCACCGGCCCCGGGAACGGCAGCGTGTACGTGATGTTGCCGAGGCCCGAGATGATCTTGCTCGCGCCGTCGGAGCCGACCGTTGCGGGGTCGAGCTTGAAGTGCTTGTAGGAGCCGATCGCCCGGAGGTCGAACGGCAGGCCGGGAGGATTGAACTTGGCGATCACCGATCCGTGCCAACCGCTCTTCAGAGCGTCGCCCGCGTCTCCGACCGGGACGCTGACGCCGCCGCCCACGCCGATCTGGAACGGCTTCTGAATCGCCGACGCCGTGGCCGACCAACCCGCCACCGCAACGGCGATGGCAACGGCTGAGACCGTGGAGATTCGAATCCGCCTCATGCGATTCCTCCTGTGTTCGAGTAAGTGGACACCTGGGAAGGGGCCGTGTTTCAATGCGGCCACCATGCTACCCCGGACTCGATAGCGTGCCAAATTGAATCCTGCAAGCACCGCTCCCGGTCGCGATCGCCTCATCGTCTATACCGCGGCCTTCCTCCGCGCGCTCGCCACCGGGATGATCGCCGTCTTGATCGGCATCCATCTCGCCAAGCTCCGGTTCGACCCGGCTTCGATCGGGACGGTGGTGGCGGCCGGGCTGGCCGGCGCCACCGCGGCCGCGCTCCTCGTCACCGTCGCCGGCGATCGGATCGGACGGCGCCGTGCCCTTATAGGGCTGGGGATTCTAGGCGCGCTCGGCGGGCTGGCGGTCGCGCTCGCGGCGAAACCGTACATCGTGGGGCTCGCCGCGTTCTTCGGGATGTTGAACGGCATGGGCCGAGACCGCGGCGCCTCGATGATTCTGGATCAGGTCGTGCTCCCGGCAACGACCACCGACGACCGGCGAACCTATGCGTTCGCCTATTACAACATCGTGCAGGACATCGGGCACGCCCTCGGATCGCTGCTGGCGGGGCTACCGCTGCTCGTCCGGCGCTTCGTTCCCATGGCCGAGGGCGACTCGCTTCGCCTCGCGGTCGGCTTCTACGCGCTCCTCCTCCTCGCGACGGCGGTCCTGTACGCCGCGCTCTCGCCGCGCGTGGAGCCGGTGGCTCCGAAAGAAAAGGTGCGGATCTCGCCCGAGACCCGCCGGATCGTCACCCGGATCTCGGCCTTGTTCGCGCTCGACGGCCTGGGGGGCGGGTTCCTGACAACGGCGATGCTCTCGCTATTCTTCTACAGCCGGTTTCACGTGGACGAAGGCGTCGTGGGCGCGCTCTTCTTCGGGGCCAGGACGATGAACGCGCTTTCCCACATGGGCGCGGCGTGGCTCGCGCGCCGGATCGGCCTCGTGAACACGATGGTGTTCACGCACATCCCTTCGAGCCTCCTGCTCCTCACGGTTCCGCTCGCGCCGAGCTTTCTCGTGGCGGCGATCCTCTTCCTGATCCGGGAAGGGCTCGTGGAGATGGACGTTCCGACGCGACAGTCCTACGTGATGGCGGTCGTTCGGCCCGAGGAGCGGACGTTCGCGTCCGGCGTGACGCACATCGTGCGGTTGGGATCGTGGGCGGCCGCGCCCGCATTCGCGGGGCTCTTCATGCGGACCGCGTCACTCGCCGCGCCGCTCGTGATCGGCGCCGCGATGAAGATCACCTACGACGTGCTGCTCTTCTCCGCGTTCCGGTCGATCCGGCCTCCGGAGGAGGTCGCGGGATCCCCTTTGAGCGCGACGAAGTAATGGTTCTGGCACCAGGTCGAGAGGGGAACGGCGAGAACGGAGTCGAGCCCGTCCCACGCCTCGGCAAGCGCGCGCGACCGGCGCAGCGCGGCCGGCAGGCGGTGGCCGAAATTTCGAGGTAGAACCCCGTAGCGGCCGGCCTCGAGAAGGCGGAGCCCCGCGCCCGCGGTGAGCGACTCGATGTCGGACCGGGTAAACCGGAATTCGTGATGGTGCTTTCCTGGCACCCTCCGCGCCGCCCAGTCGATCCAGCTGGATCGGTTGGGGAAGTGGTAGCAGGCGAACACGCCGCCGGGCCGGAGCACGCGGGCGATCTCCGCCAGGCTCCCCGCCTCGCTCCCCCCGGTCTCGCGAACGTGCTCCAGGACCCCCACCGATGCGACCGCGTCGAACGAACCGTCGGCGTATGGGAGTTGGACCGGCTCGCGTTCGTCCCCGCGCAGGAATGGGTAATCGCGGTCCGGAAGCCAGCGGAGAAACGACCCGTCGAGAAGCGAATAGCCCGACGCGCGGTACCCGGAACGCTGAAGGTAATATGAGAAGTGCCCGTTGCCGGCGCCCCAGTCGAGCACCCGGGCCCCCTCGGGCACGTAGTTCCGGAAGAGACGGTAGAGCGGCAGATATTGGTACGCGCCCAGAAGGCTGCCGAACTGGAGCAGGGAATCGCCGGGATGCGCTTCCGCGCGCGAGTACAGCTCGAGGGCGATCGTCTCCGCCGGCGGCCGGTTCACGCGGCGGGCGACACCCCCAAGATGCGATCGCCTCCGTGCTCGAAGTAGGCGGCGACCGCTTCGCGGCGGCGCGACTCGGCCAGGCGGAGGAGATGGATGAACTCGGAATTCGTTCGGAGGGAATCCAGCCACGGATCCCGGGTCATGATGGCGGGCTGATAGAACCCTCGCTCGACGACGCGCCGCAGCGTCTCAAGCGCCTCGCCGGTCTCCTGAAAGTACGCGAACGTGCGCGCCATGAAATAGAGGCCCTCCGGATCGCGGAAGGAGGACCGCGCGACCTCCCGGAGCGAAGCCAGGGAGGCGTCACGATCTCCGGAGATCGCGGTGAGCTGCGATCCGAGGATCGAGTGCTCCACGTGGCTGCTCGACTTCGCCGCGCGGTAGATCCGGTCCACCTCCTCGAGATCCCCCTTCGCTCCGAAGGCGTAGGCGCTCAGGAAGAGGAGCCCTGGCTGCGAGCGTCCTTGCTCGGTGGCGATCGCGCGATCCAGGTCGCCCAGCATGAAATAGGTGTAGCCGACGCTCGTCTGCACGGACGGGTCGATCCGCTTCGCGTGTTCGGATGCCGCGACGGAGGGCTCGAGCAGCCCGCAATACCGGCAAGCCTGCACGAGGGCCGCGTAGAGCTCGGCGTCGTTGCTTCGCTGGCGTGCCCGGTCCAGGAGACGGACCATCGCCTCCTGGCACCGGCCCATCTCGACCTCGAGATACACGTAGAGGTTGTGGGCCATGGAGAGGTCGGGGTTGATCGAGAGGGCGCGGTGGAACGCGTCGCCCGCGCGGAGAAGATTCTCCTCCGAGTTGTCCCCCGTGTATTTGGAGAGCACGCGATACGTGCGGCCCAGCTGAGCCCAGGCCGGCGCGTAGTTCGGGTCCTCCTGAAGGCATTTGAGATAGAGATCCCGGGCGAGGGTCCACCCCTCCGGGCTCCGGCCGAGCTGGTTCGCGCGGAGGTAGAACTCGTACGCCTTCGCCGTCGCGGGAACGTCGCTCTGGAGCGACCGCGCTTCGCGGCTCGCCAGCGGCAGCGAGAGCGAGTCGACGATCTGACGGGCAAGGGAGTCTTGAAGCTGGAACAGGTCGCCCATCGAGGCCTGGGTCGTTTGGGTCCACATGACGGTGCCCGACGGGGCGTCCAGGAGCTGCGTGGCCACCCGCATCTGGTCGCCCGCCCGGAGGAGCGTTCCGGTCAGCACGAGGTCGACGTCGGCCTCCTCGGCGATCCGCTTCAGGTCCGGGGCCGGCCCCGTGAACGCCGAAGCCGATAAGTGCGAGCGCACGACCAGCGTCTCGATTCCCGCGAGAGACGCGGTGATCGCGTCGGGAAGGCTGAACGTGAGGAAATCGGATTCAGGGTCAGGCCGGAGCGAGCGGAAGGGAAGCACGATGAGGCGCGTCACCGTGCGCGCGCGCACGACCTCGCTGCCTTCCAGGAGCGCCAGCGCGCCTCGGACGCCCTCGGCCATCTCCTGCGCGGAGCCGTAACGGTCAGCGGGCGGCTTCGCGAGCGCCCGTTGGATCACGCGGTCGACTGCGGCGACCGCCGGGGGACCGGAGAGCGCGGGGGGCTGGTCGAAGAGGGTGGCGTGTCTTGCCTCCGCCGCCGAGTTGCCGGGGAACGGGGGCGTCCCGGTCAAGACCTCGAACAGGATCGCGCCCACCGCGAAGAGGTCGGTGCGCGCGTCCGCCGCCTCTCCCTTCCACTGCTCGGGCGCCATGTAGCGCGGCGTGCCTACAATGAATCCCGTCCGCGTCAGATCCCCGTCCGGAGCGTGGTCGGAATCGTGGAACGTGCGCGCGAGGCCAAAATCGAGCAGCTTCACGCCGTGCGGGGTGAGGAAGACGTTCGAGGGCTTGAGGTCGCGGTGGACGATCTGGCGCTGATGAAGCGCCTCGAGCGCCGAGAGCATGCTGAGCACGATCGGCCCGGCGTCGCTCAGAGGGAGCGGCCCGGGCGTGAGGCGGGAGGCGAGCGACTGGCCCTCGAGGAGCTCCATCGCGATCCAGAGCTCGCCCTCTTCCTCGCCGACATCGTAGATCTGGCAGACGTTGGGGTGGCTGATGCGGGCGGCGGCGCGGGCCTCCCGCCAGAAGCGCTCGCGGGCCGAGCTCGCGGCCGAGGTCTCGCGGATCATCTTGATGGCGACGCGGCGGCCGAGGCGCTCGTCCTGTGCCGCATAGACGACGCCCATTCCCCCCTCGCCGAGACGGCTCAGGAGGCGGAACGACCCGACGCGCTCGCGCATGGCGCGAGTATATCTCAACGCGGCGGCGGCCAGCCCGCCGCGGCCCTAAGCCCTATTTCAAAGGGTCGAACTTGAGCGCGGCGGAGTTCATGCAGTAGCGCAGACCCGTCGGTTTCGGCCCGTCGTCGAACACGTGTCCCAAGTGCGCGTCGCAGCGGGCGCAGCGGATTTCCGTCCGATCCATGAGAAGGCTCGCGTCGGAACGGTCGGCGATGTTCTCTTTGGCGATCGGGGCCGTGAAGCTGGGCCATCCGGTGCCCGACTCGAACTTGGCATCCGAGGAAAAGAGGTCGGTGCCGCAGCAGACGCACCCTTGGCGTGGTTGTTCCAGTACTTTCCGGTAAAGGCAACCTCGGTCCCGGCCTTGCGCGCCACTCGAAATTCCTCGGGAGTCAGGATCTTTTCCCACTCCGCATCGCTTTTCACGACCTTGTCCACGATGACGATTCCCCTCTTCTTAGCTGAGTAGATCTTGATCTTGGCGGGGGCTGCCGGCGCGGCGGCGATCGACGCCGCGGCCAAGAGCACCCAAACCCCATTCCACCACTTCATTCGCGCTCCTTCCTCCACCCCTTCATCCAACCAGCCGCGGTCCTTTCAGGACGATCTCGCGCAGATTGCCGCGCTCGGTTATGATGCCCCCGATTCCGCCACGAATCCACCAGACGGTTTCAACGCAAGGAGCCCTATGTCGACCAAGGAGGGGACCCGCGCCATCCTCGCACTCGAGGACGGCACCTTCTTTGAAGGCAAAGGGTTCGGGAGAAGCGCTGAGACATTCGGTGAAGTGGTCTTCAACACGACCCTCTGCGGATACCAGGAAGTCCTCACCGATCCATCCTACCGCGGCCAAGTCGTCGTCATGACCTACCCGCACATCGGGAATTACGGGGTCAACCGGGAGGACGTCGAGTCCCTCCACCCTCAGGTGGCCGGGTTCGTGGTCCGCGAGATCTCCACCCGGGCCTCCTCCTGGCGGGCGTCCGGGGAGCTCCACCGGTATTTAGACGAGGCGGGCGTCGTGGGGATCAGCGAAATCGACACGCGCGCCCTGACGCGGCACATCCGGACTCGAGGCGCGATGCGGGGGGTGATTTCGACCACCACGCTCGATGCCGACGTATTGATCCGGCGCGCGCGCGAGGCGCCCTCCATGGTCGGGCTCGACTTGGTCCGCGAGGTGACGTGCGACGCGGCCCACGCGTTCGAGGACCCGGACGTCGCCGGGACGCGCGGGCGGTTCCGCGTGGTGGCGTACGACTTCGGGATGAAGCGAAATATCCTTCGCATGCTCGCCGCCTCGGGCTGCGACGTGGCCATCGTGCCGGCGACGACCTCCGCCGAGGACGCCATGGCCGGCGATCCCGACGGGATCTTCTTTTCGAACGGCCCGGGTGACCCGGAGCCGTGCACCTACGCGATTCGCGCGGCGCGCGACCTCATCGGCCGCCGCCCGATCTTCGGCATCTGCCTCGGACACCAGATCCTCGGCCTGGCGTGCGGCGGGAAGACGTTCAAGCTCAAGTTCGGGCACCGAGGAGCCAATCATCCGGTCAAGAATCTGCGCACCGGCCAGGTCGAGATCACGGCCCAGAACCACGGCTTCGCCGTCGATCCGGCGCTCTTCTCGAAGTCGGAATACGAGCTGACCCACGTCAACCTGAACGACGGTACGGTCGAGGGATTCCGCCACCGGGAGCTTCCCGTTTTTTCAGTCCAGTACCACCCCGAGGCGAGCCCGGGCCCGCACGACAGCCACTACCTGTTCCGCGAGTTCATGGAGGAGATGGCCGCGCGCCGCGTGGCCTGACCGATGCCGCGAGACCCCTCCATTCGCTCCGTCCTCGTGATCGGCTCGGGGCCGATCGTCATCGGTCAGGCCTGTGAGTTCGACTACAGCGGCACCCAGGCGATCAAGGTCCTCCGCGCCGAGGGGATCCGGGTCTCGCTGGTGAACTCGAACCCCGCGACGATCATGACGGACCCCGAGTACGCGGACCGCACGTACGTGGAGCCGCTCACCGCCGACGTCGTGGAAGCGATCCTCGAGCGGGAGCGACCCGACGCGCTCCTTCCCACCGTCGGCGGTCAGACGGCGCTCAACCTCGCCGTGGAGCTCTCGAAGCGCGGGGTTCTCGACCGGCTTGGAATCCGCCTGATCGGCGCGAGCCGTCGCGCCGTCGAGGTCGGGGAAGACCGCCGGCTGTTCCACGCGGCGATGACCCGGATTGGACTCGACATGCCGCGGGGCGGGTTCGCGGGAACCCGCGAGGAGGCCCTTGCGGTATTGCACGAGACCGGTCTGCCCGCGGTGATCCGGCCCTCCTTCACCCTCGGCGGCTCCGGCGGGGGAATCGCGTACAACATGGAGGAGTTCGAGCATGCGGTCGCGCGCGGGCTCGAGCTTTCGCCGGTTCACGAGATTCTCGTCGAGGAGTCCATCGTCGGGTGGAAGGAGTACGAGCTGGAGGTGATGCGCGATCACGCGGACAACTTCGTCGTGATCTGCTCGATCGAGAACTTCGACCCGATGGGAATCCACACCGGCGATTCGGTCACCGTGGCGCCGGCCCAGACCCTGAGCGACCGCGAGTACCAGATCATGCGGAACGCCGCCCGCGCCATCATCCGCGAGGTCGGCGTGGAGACCGGGGGATCGAACATCCAATTCGCGGTGGATCCGAAGACGGGACGGATGGTCGTGATCGAGATGAATCCGCGCGTCTCCCGGTCCTCGGCGCTCGCGAGCAAGGCCACGGGCTTCCCGATCGCCAAGATCGCGGCGCTCCTCGCCGTGGGATATCGCTTGGACGAGATCCGGAACGACATCACGCGGGTCACGCCCGCGTGCTTCGAGCCGGTCCTCGACTACGTCGTGGTGAAGATCCCACGGTGGGCCTTCGAGAAGTTCCGGGATGCGAGCCCGCTCTTGGGAACGCAGATGAAGTCGGTCGGGGAGGTCATGGCGATCGGGCGCACGTTCAAGGAAGCCCTGCAAAAGGGGCTCCGTGGGCTCGAGACCGGGGGCGACGGCTTCGGCCGGGGTGACCTGGACGACCTTCGGATCAAGGAGAAGCTGCTCTCGCCCGACCCCGACCGGATCCTCTACGTGAAGCGCGCGTGCGAGCTGGGCTGGGCCCACGACGAGATCCACCGGATGACCGGGATCGACACCTGGTTTCTGGACCAGATCCAGCAGATCGCCGACATGAAAGAGAGGATCGGCCCCGATCTTGATCCGGTCGTTCTTCGTGAGGCGAAGCGGATGGGATTCTCCAACGCGCGGATCGCGGCCCTGTCGGGCCATCGGGAGGATCAGGTGCGCGCCCGACTTCACGAGGCGGGGATCCGGCCGGTCTACAAGCGGGTCGATACCTGTGCCGGCGAGTTCGTCTCCCACACCCCATACCTCTACTCCACCTACGAACAGGAGTGCGAGGCCGACCCCACCGACCGGAAGAAGGTCATCATTCTCGGGAGCGGTCCCAACCGGATCGGCCAGGGCATCGAGTTCGACTACTGCTGCTGCCACGGCTCCTTCGCATTCAAGGAGGAGGGGTACGAGACGATCATGGTGAACTGCAACCCGGAGACCGTCTCGACCGACTACGACACCTCGGACCGCCTCTACTTCGAGCCGCTCACGTTCGAGGACGTGATGAACATCATCGAGAAGGAGCGCCCCGAAGGCGTGGTGATCCAGTTCGGCGGGCAGACGCCGCTCCGCCTGGCCCTTCCGCTGCATCGGGCGGGGGTCAAGATCCTGGGCACGAGCCCCGACGCGATCGACGCGGCCGAGGACCGCCGCCGCTTCAGCGCGCTCCTCTCCCAGCTCGGGATCCCGCAACCGGAGAGCGGTACGGCCACCTCGCTCGACGAGGCCAAGGCGGTGGCGGCCCGGATCGGCTACCCGGTGCTCGTCCGGCCCTCGTACGTCCTTGGTGGACGCGCGATGGCGATCGTCTACGACGAGGCGCACCTCGAGGAGTACGTGCGCGAGGCGGTCCTCGCCTCGCCCTCGCATCCGATCCTCGTCGACCGCTTCCTCGAGGACGCATACGAGGTCGACGTCGACGCGGTGGCCGACGGGGAGCGGGTCGTGATCGGCGGCATCTTGGAACACATCGAGGAGGCCGGGGTCCACAGCGGCGACTCCTCGATGGTCCTGCCCACGTTCAAGATTCCCCCTCACCATCTGAAGACCATCCGCGACGCGACGCGACGGCTGGGGATCGCGCTCGGCGTCAAAGGCCTCATGAACATCCAATTCGCGATCCAGGGGGAGCGGGTCTACGTCCTCGAGGTGAATCCCCGCGCGTCCCGGACCATCCCGTTCATCAGCAAGGCCACAGGCGTCCCGCTGGCCAAGGTCGCGGCGCGGATCATGGCGGGCCGGTCGCTCCGGGAGCAGGACATCGTCGACGACCTCTCGGTGGACCGGTTCTTCGTCAAGGCGTCCGTCTTTCCGTTTCTGAAATTCCCCGGCTCCGACATCCTGCTCGGGCCGGAGATGAAGTCGACCGGGGAGGTCATGGGGATCTCTGAGAACGTCGGGATCGCGTTCGCGAAGGCGCTGGCCGCGACCGGGTCCCACATTCCGACTTCGGGGACCGCCTTCGTAAGCGTGAACGACCACGACAAGGGCGGCGTCCTGCCGCACGCCCGCGCGCTCTCGGAGATGGGATTCCGGATCGTGGCGACCCGGGGAACCGCGGAGTTCTTGAGCCGCCAGGGAGTGCCCGCGGAGACGATCTACAAGGTCAACGAGGGCCGGCCCAACGTCGTCGACCGGATCAAGAGCCGGGAGATCGACCTGATCCTGAATACGCCGCTCGGAGAGGAATCGTTCTACGACGACGGGGCGATCCGGAAGAACGCGATCTTATACGGGATTCTTTGCCTGACCACGCTGACCGCGGCCGCGGCCACGGTGCAGGCGATCCGCGCGCTTCGGGAGCGCCCGCCCGAGGTGATCAGCCTTCAGGAGATCTACGAGAGCCGCGCGCGGCTCGCTCCCGCCCCCGAGGCCGCGACGGCCTGACCGCGCGCTACGCCTTGCCGGTCGGGTTGTCGATCGCTCTCCACAGATACCAGCTCGCCACCGTGCGAAACGGTCTCCATCGCTCCCCACGGCGGAGCACCTGCGCCGGCGTCGGGAGTCCCCGGGTGCGGAACGCGCGCTGGAATCCCTTCCGCACGCCGTAGTCGTGCGCCGGGAGCACGTCGGGGCGTCCGAGCCGTATCAGGAGCATCTCCACCGTCCATCGGCCGATTCCGCGGACCGCGGTGAGCCGCTCCACGATTTCCTCGTCGTCGAGCCGGCGGATCGCGGCCAGGGTCGGCACCGTGCCGTCGATGGTCTTCCGCGAGAGGTCCTTCACCGCCGCCACCTTGGCGCGCGAGAGGCCCGCCGAACGGAGAGCCTCGTCGCGCGTGGCCAGGAAATCCTCCGGCGACGGGAAGCGCTTCGGGCGATAGAGCGCGAGGACGCGCGAGAAGATCGTGGCCGCGGCCTTCCCGGTGAGCTGCTGGTAGGCGATCGCCTCGGCCAGCGAGGCGAACGGGCTTCGCGAAGCGTCGGCCCTCAGGCGGAATGGACCGTGCCGCTCCATGAGCGGCGCCAGCTTTGGATCGGAGGCGCGGAGGAGTCGCTCGGCTTCCTGAACGTCGAACGAGAGGGACACGCGTGGCGCCAAGGACCTTACGTCTAGAGGCGGCCCCGCCTGCGATCCGGACCGCGAACCGCCTTGGGACGCCGGCCGAAGCCGCCGCCGGCGGGTTGGCCGGAATGGGTCATGGGACGGCTGGGTCGCGACCCGCCGGAGCTCGAGCCGCCGCCGTGGTGGGCGCGGCCTCCGCTCGATCCGCGGGCGTTCCCGCCGGGTCTCCCGACAGCGTGCCCGCCGCCGTGGCGGCCGCCGTGGCCACCCTGGGTACGGACGCTGTCCGCGATCTCGCGGGGGCGCATCTTGTAGTCGAAATCCGGGAGGAGCACGCGCGGGACGGTGCGTCCGAGGAACCGCTCGATCGCGGTGACGTCCTTCTGCTCGTCGGGGCTCATCAAGGTGAACGCGTCCCCGATCGCGTCGACGCGGCCCGTCCTGCCGATGCGGTGGACGTAATCCTCGGGCGTGTGCGGCACGTCGTAGTTGACCACGTGCGTGATCCCCTCGACGTCGATGCCGCGCGAGGCGATGTCGGTCGCGACGAGGATCTGGATCCTTCCGCGCTTCAGGTCGCTCAACGCCCGCTCCCGCTGGCTCTGGCTCCGATTCCCGTGGAGCGGCGCGACGGTGAAATTCCGGCGCGCCAGCTGGCGCGCGAGGCGGTCGGCGCCGTGCTTCGTCCGCGTGAAGACGATCACGCTCCGGACTTCCGTGCGCGAGAGGATCTCGTCCAGGAGCTCGGTCTTGAGATTGCGCGGCACCGGGTAGATCGCCTGCGTGATTCCCGCGGCCGGCCGGGAAGGCGGCGCCAGGTCGATCCGGACCGGATCCCGGAGCGCCTCTTTCGCGACCTTGTTCAGGTCGGGCGGCATCGTCGCGGAGAACATGAGCGTCTGCCGCTCGGTGGGCAGGAGTTTCAAGATGCGACGCAGATCCGGCGCGAAGCCCATGTCGACCATGCGGTCCGCTTCGTCCAGGACCAGGACCTCGACGTAGTCGAGCCGAAGCGCCAGGCGTCCGTGCAGGTCGAGAAGCCGGCCCGGGGTGGCGACGAGAAGCTCGACGCCGGGCGAGCGGAGCATCCGCTCCTGAGGCGGGAGGGGAACCCCGCCATAGACCACGCCGACGTTCACATTCGTGAAGCGCGCGTAATCCCGCGCGTTGGTCTCGACCTGCGCGGCAAGCTCCCGGGTCGGCGTCAGTACCAGGGCGCGAATCTTGCGCGGGCCGTCCATAAGCCGGGTCAGGATGGGGAGCACGAACGCCGCGGTCTTTCCGGTGCCGGTCTGCGCGGCGGCGATCAAATCCCTCCCGGAGAGCACGACCGGGATGGCTTTTCGTTGTACGGGGAGAGGCTCGGTGTATCCGGCGGCGCGGACGCCTTTGACGATGGCGGCGGGCAGCCCAAGGGCGGCGAATGGCAGGGGGTTTTCTCCTTACGTTTGAGAGTGTTGTAGCATCAGGGAATGGCACCATTGTGGCTGAAAGACTGGCCGAAAGATAGCGCGAAGCGCGCGGCCTACGTCGACGAGGTTTTTCTCCGCGTCGCACCCCAGTACGACCGCCTCACGCGCCTCCTCTCCTTCGGCCGGGACGAGAGGTGGAAAGAGGCGGTGATCGAGCTGCTTCCGCCCGGCGCGAGGCAAGCGCGGGTCCTGGATCTGGCGACCGGCACCGGTGCCTTCCCGGATCTCCTCCGCCGAGCCGGGTTCCAAGGGACGATCCTCGGGCTCGATCGCAGCCAGGCCATGCTCGCGCGAGCCCGGGCGAAGTGCGCCGCGCACGAGAGGGTCTACCTTGCCCGCGGCGACCTGAACGCCATCCCGGTCGCCGCGGGGACCTTCGATGCGATCCTGGTCGGGTACGGGCTCCGGTACATCGGCGATCTGCGCGGCGCGATGGTCGCGGCTCACCGGGCGCTTCGTCCCGGCGGAGTCTTCATCTCGCTCGACTTCGGACTGCCTCCCTCTCGCTGGTATCGCCGCCTCTGCCTCGCGTACCTCTTCCTCTTCGGCACCCTCTGGGGACTCGTGCTCCACGGAAAGCTGGACACCTATTGGCACATCGTGGAATCGCTCCGGGCCTATCCGGGGCAGCGGACGCTCGAGAACGCCCTCGAGGAGGCCGGGTTCGCGCGGATCGCGATCGTGGAGCAGCTAGGCGGAATTTCGGTTCTCGCGCGCGCCGAGAAGCTGGCCGAGGCGCCGGCAGCCGCGGCATCGGCCGCGCGCTAGCGCAGGAAGTAGAGGGCGGCCCCCAGGGCGACCGCCATCACGGCGAGGCACGCCGGCACCAGGACGCGCACCGCGCCTCGTCCCAGCACGATGGCGGCGGCCGACTTGAACAACGTGTTCGAGAGAATCCCGACCGCGATGGCCTGCGACGCGGCGGCCACCATGGCCGGCTCCGACGCGCTCTTGGCCATCGAGATCGTCAGCGCATCCATGTCGGTGAGGCCGACGATCGCGCCCGATACGACGAGCCCCGTGTCTCCCCACTGCTCGCGCGCGGCGTGCACCGCGAGCAACACGACCTGGAACATCAGGGCCATCTGAAGCGCAGCGCGGAGCTCGAGAGGGTTCGAGGGCGCCTCGACGTGATCGCCGCCCCCATCCAGCCGTCTCCAGCCCAGAACCGTGATCACGATTCCAAGGACGAACGGAACGGCGATATAGGGCAGGAGGGCGGTCATGAGGTCCGGGTTCAATACCGCCGTGGCCACGAGGATGCGGAGGAACATCACCGTGCACGCCGCGATAATTCCGAAGGCGAGGGGCTTGCCGAGCGCCGGGTGCTCCGCGCTCTCGCGGGCGAAGGTGAACGTGACGCTCGTCGAGGAGACGATCCCGCCCAGAAGCCCGGCGAGCGGGTAGCCGTGGGTCACGCCGACGGCGCGCCGAGCGATGAATCCCGCGAAGCTGATGCCCGAAAAAAATAAGACGAGGAGCCAGAGCTCGCGCGGCCGGATCCCACCCCACGGCCCGTAGGGACCCTCGGGAAGAAGCGGCAGGACGACGACCGCCATGACCGCGAAGCGGATCGCCGCTCGGATCTCCGCGTCGTCCAGGCGGGCGATCGACGAGTGGAGGCGCGATTTCTCGACGAGGAGAAGGCAGGTCACCGCGATGATGCCGCTCGCGATCGCCAGGTAGCCGAGGCCCGCGAGGACGCCGGCCGCGAGCGTCACGAGGGCGGCCACCTCCGTGGTGCCCTCCACGTCGCGGCGGCTGACCGCCACGTAGCCGGCCAGCACCAACCCGACGGCCCCCGCCAGGAGGACCGTCGCGACCGCGGGCAGCCCGATCGTCCAGAGCCACCCTGCGAGCCCCGCCAGCCCGCCGAGGAGGGTGAAGGTGCGGACGCCGCCGATCCGCCCGGTCGGGCCGCTCGCGTGGCCGGACCACTGGCGCTCTACCCCGACCGCGGCTCCGCAGACGGCCGCCACCGCGATTCGAAGAACCCCGGTGGAATCGAAGTTCACGGGGTGCTCAGTGTTCGGTGGCGCCGAGGAGCTTGCGGAGCACGTAGGGAAGGATTCCGCCGTGCTCGTAGTATCGGGCTTCCTGGGGCGTATCGATCCGGACCAGGGCGCGGAACTCTCGCGCCGCGCCGGCTCCGTTCCGGACACGGACCAGGGCCTCGGCCCCGCGCTCGAGGCCGCGCCGGAGGAGGTCCGGAACTCCGAGGATGTCGTAGCGCTCGCGGCCGGTCAGCCCGAGGGAGTCGGCGGTCCGGCCGGCAGGGAATTGGAGCGGGAGGATTCCCATTCCGATCAGATTGCTCCGGTGGATCCGCTCGAAACCCTCCGCGATCACGGCGCGCACGCCCAGGAGCTTCGGACCCTTGGCCGCCCAGTCGCGGGAGGAGCCGGTCCCGTATTCCTTGCCCGCGATGACGATGGTCGGCACGCGCTCGGACTCGTACTTCATCGCGGCGTCATAGATCGTCAGCTGCTCGCCGCTCGGCACATGCGCGGTGAAGCCGCCCTCCACGCCGGGCACGAGGCGGTTTCGAATCCGGACGTTCGCGAACGTGCCGCGAACCATGACCTCGTGGTTTCCCCGCCGCGAGCCGTAGGAGTTGTAGTCGGCCGGCTTGACGCCGTGCTGCTCGAGGTATTGGCCCGCGGGACTGCCGCGCTTGATCGACCCGGCCGGGGAGATGTGGTCGGTCGTCACGCTGTCTCCCAGGAGGGCCAGGACCCGCGCTTCGTGAATCTCCTCCACCGCGGCGGGCTCGAGCGACATCCCGTCGAAGTATGGCGGCCGCTTCACGTAGGTCGAGCTTGGCTCCCACGCGTAGCGGTCGCCCTCGGGAACGGGAAGGTTCTGCCACGTCTCGTTGCCCGCATAGACGTTCGCGTAGGCCCGGCGGAACGTATCCGACTGGACGGCGGCGCGGATCGTATCCTCGATCTCCCGCCTCGACGGCCAGAGATCGCGCAGGGAGACCGGCGTTCCGTCGCTCCCGACGCCGATAGGCTCCCGGCTCATGTCGACGTCGATCCGTCCGGTGAGGGCGTACGCGACCACGAGCGGGGGAGAGGCGAGATAGTTCGCGCGAACCTCGGGGTGGATGCGCCCTTCGAAGTTCCGGTTTCCGCTCAACACGGAGGCGACCACGAGCCCGTTCGCCTCGACCGCCGCCGAGATCGGCTCGGGGAGCGGCCCGCTGTTCCCGATGCAGGTCGTGCATCCGTATCCGACGGTGAAGAAGCCGAGCTTCTCGAGATAGGGAGTGAGCCCCGCCCTTTCCAGATATTCGGTCACCACCTTCGAGCCGGGGGCGAGGCTCGTCTTGACCCACGGCTGGGTCTTGAGCCCCCGCTCCACCGCGCGCTTCGCGAGGAGGCCGGCTCCCACCATGACGGACGGATTCGATGTGTTCGTGCAGCTCGTGATCGCCGCGATCACGACCGAGCCGTCGTTCAAGGGAAACGTCTCCCCCGCCATGGTGACCTTGCCCACGGGCGGGGCCATGACCACGACGTTCCCGTCCCCACCCTCGCTCTCCCAGCGCCCGTCGGTGTCGGGGGTGGGCGGCGTCTTCGGCGCGACCTTCATCGTCGGGAGCGCCGTCTGGAAGTTCGACTTCACGTCGCGGAGCGGGACGCGATCCTGGGGACGGCGTGGGCCCGCGAGGCTCGGCTCGACGCGGCTCAGGTCGAGGTGGAGCTGGTCGGAGTATTGGGCCTCTGGATGCCCGGGGCCGGCGAAGAGACCCTGCTCCTTCGCGTATGCCTCGATGAGCCGCAACTGTTCTTCGCCACGGCCGGTGAATTCCAGATACCGGAGGGTCTCGGCGTCGATCGGGAACATCCCGCACGTCGCGCCGTACTCGGGGGCCATGTTGGCGATCGTGGCGCGATCGGCGACCGGCAGCCCCTCGAGCCCCGGGCCGTAGAACTCGACGAACGACCCGACGACCCCCTTCTGCCGCAGCATCTCGGTGACCGTGAGGACCAGGTCTGTAGCCGTCGCGCCCTCCGGAAGCGCGCCATCCACCCTGAAGCCGACCACGCGCGGCACCAGCATCGACACCGCCTGGCCGAGCATGGCGGCCTCCGCCTCGATGCCGCCGACGCCCCAGCCCAGCACGCCGAGGCCGTTGATCATGGTGGTGTGCGAATCGGTCCCGATCAGGGTGTCCGGGTACGCTTCAGGCTTCGGGCCGGGCGTCGCGAAGACCACGCGGGCCAGGTATTCGAGATTCACCTGGTGGACGATCCCGGTCGCGGGCGGGACCACCCGGAAATCGCGGAAGGCGCGCTGGCCCCATCGAAGGAAGAGGTACCGCTCGCGGTTCCGCTCGAACTCCTTCTCTGCGTTGATCAGGAGCGCGGCGCGCGACCCGTACTCGTCGACCTGGACCGAGTGGTCGATCACGAGCTCGGCGGGTTGAAGCGGATTGATCTTCTTGGGATCGCCCCCGAGCGTCGCCATGGCATCCCGCATCGCCGCGAGATCCACGACCGCCGGCACCCCGGTGAAGTCCTGGAGGAGGACGCGGCTCGGCGTGAACGCGATCTCCCGATCGGGCTCCGCGGCCGGATTCCACCGGGCGACCGCCTCCACGTCCTCGGCCCGAACGACGCGGCCGTCGAGCGTCCGAAGAAGGTTCTCGAGGAGGATCTTCAGCGAGTAGGGAAGGCGCTCGATCGGGAGCCCGGCGCGCGCGAGCGCGTCGAGCCGGTGGATCTCATACGAGCGGCCTCCGACCTTGAGCGTCGAGCGGGCGCCGAACGGATCGTTCATGCCGCATAGAATAAACGAGGCGGCCGTCACGGCCTCAGGAGAAATGTCGAAGCCCCGACGCGGCGGTCCGGTGTCGCGGAGGAAATTCCGGCTTCCGGGTCCCCGAGCGCTCGCGTAGAGTTCGCCCGAATGATCCCAACCCCGCGGCAGGAATCCGGAACAGAACCCGCGGGCCCGGCGAGGGGCGGGCGGCGCGGTCCGAGCATCGGTCTGATTTTGGCCGCCGTCGCCATCTTAGGCGCGATCACGGTGCTGGGATTCATGCTCGCGCCGTATTTCCAGCGGGAGCGGATCGAGGGTTGGGTTCGCGACGCCGGCGCGTGGGGCCCGTTCGTGCTGCTCGCCGTCCAGGCCCTGCAGATCCTGCTCGCGCCGATCCCAGGGTTCTTCGTGCCGGTGCTCGCGGGATTGTTCTACGGTCCGGTGATCGGCCCGCTCATCACCATGGCGGGATCGGTCCTCGGCTCGGCGGCCGCCTTCTGGATCGGGCGGAGCGGCGGTCGGCCCGTCGCGGAGCGGCTCGTGGGGACGGAGGCTGTCCAGAAGGCCCAAAACCTCTTCGCCGGGAAGCGCTGGATCGCGCTCGTGCCCTTATTTCTCTTCCCGTTCTCGCCGGCCGACGCGCTCTGCTTCGTCGCGGGGATCATCGGGATGGACGCGAAGCGATTTCTGCTCGCGGTCGCGCTGGGCCGGCTGCCGAAGGACGCGCTCGTGGCCGCCGGGACCGCCCTCGGCTGGAGCTTCCTCCGGCCCTAGCGGCCCTTACCTTTCGTCACGATCTTGATGGGAGTGCCGGCCTGGACCTCGGCGGTGGCGCGCATCCCATTCAGGATGGCCCCGTCTTCCACGCCGATCGCAAGCGGTCCGAAATCGGACCAGACCGTCGCGAAGGTCGCGGTGCGCTTCGCGGGCTGCACGGAGAGACGGTCCGGCGCAACGTTCAGCTTCGCCGGATCCCGGAGCGCCGCGATGCTTCGGATCGACTGGTAGATCTCGTCGTTGGCCAGGCCTGCCTTGGATTGTCCGATCACCTCCAGGAATTGCCCTGGGTGGATCCGGACGAAGCCCGCGGCGAACTCCGACTGCCCTCCTTGGCCCTGGAGGATGACGGTCCCGATCCACGCGGGGAAGTCCCGGAACTGCTCCGTCCGTCCGGTCGCGGTCGCGACCGACCCGCGGGCTCGCAGGGAATCCACGTACTCGGCGGGCGTCACCGACTGATCCTTCGTCGAGCCGAGGGTGACCTGCATCATCGCTCCCGACCCTTCATTGGCAGCCTGGAGCGCCGAAGGCAGATTCTGAGTCTTCCATCCGCTAGGAAGAATCATCTGAAACGCCAGGTCGGGATGGTAGAAGCGGTTGTCCTCGAAATAACCCGCCCGCGGATCGTCGCCGAACACCAGCCCCTCGATCCGCTTCCGGTATTCCGGGGCGCGGATGATGAGGTCGCCCTGCGTGCTCGAGACGGACGCGAGCGCGAGCTGGCGCGTGCGCACCTCGCGGTCGCCCGGGTCTGGGTGCGTCGACATGAAGCTGGGGATCGACTGGCCCTGCCGCTCCCCGATCCGCTTCAGCGTCGCGTAGGTCGCCGGGATCTCCCGCGGGTCGTATTTCGCCTTCGTCGCATAGGCGATTCCCAGCTCATCCGCCTGGGTCTCATGGTCGCGGCTGTACTTGAGGAAGAGGAGCCCCAGGCTTTGGGCCGCGATGCCGCCGAGCGGCCGGAACTGGGGCACGAAGATCGTGCCCGCGATCAAGCCCACCGAAGCGATCTGCTGCTGCGTCATCTGCTGCGCGGTGTGCCGCGCCGTGACGTGGCCGGTCTCGTGACCCAGCACGCCCGCCAGCTGGGCCTCCGAGTTCATGTACGCCAGGATTCCCCGCGTGATGTAGATGTAGCCGCCGGGGATCGCGAACGCGTTCACGACCGGCGAGTCGAGGAGGCGGTAATGCCACTCGAGGTCCGGCAGGTGCGAGGCCTTGCCGACGCGCTGGCCGACCCCGTCCACGTATTTGGCGAGCGAGGAGTCTCCGTAGAGGCCGTACTCGGCGACGATCGCCGGGTCGGCGTCCTTGCCCATCTCGAGCTCTTTGTTCTGCGAGACGAAGGAGATCTGCCGCTTGCCGGTCGCGGGATTGGTGGCGCAGCCGGGGTGCGTCGTGAGGAGGACGGCGAGCAGGGCCAGCGCGAGTCCGCTGCCCCTTGTCGCGAACCGCTTTCCGTGGCTCATTCGGGAGACTCCCTGTCCGTGGGAATGAATTGTGAATCCGATTATGATACACCGTTGGCTGGAATTCGCATCCCGCGAACGGCGCTTCGTCCCATCGGAGGAATGGATGCCCGCCATTTCCGTGGACATCGAACAGCTTTGCGTCAACACCATCAAGTTTCTCTCGGTCGACGCCGTGGAGCGCGCGAAGTCGGGCCATCCGGGGGCGCCCATGGGCGCCGCCGACATGGCGTTCGTGCTCTGGGCCAAGTTCCTTCATTTCGATCCGTCCGACCCGGCGTGGGTCAACCGCGACCGGTTCGTCCTCTCGGCGGGCCACGCCTCGATGCTCCTCTATTCGCTCCTCCACCTCTTTGGATTTGACCTGCCCATGGAAGAGCTCCGGCGCTTCCGCCAGTGGGAATCCAGGACGCCGGGGCACCCGGAGCACGGGATCACGCCCGGCGTGGAAGCGACGACCGGCCCTCTGGGGCAGGGCTTCGGCAACGGCGTGGGCATGGCGCTGGCCCAGCGGATGGTGCGGGCCCGGTTTCCGCGCCTCGGGCCGCTTCTCGACGGCCGGGTCTTCGGCATCGTGAGTGACGGCGATCTCATGGAGGGCGTGGCGTCGGAGGCGGCCTCGCTCGCGGGGCACTGGGGTCTTGGAAACCTCGTCTACCTCTATGACGACAATCACGTCTCGATCGAGGGACCCACGACGCTCGCGTTCAGCGAGGACGTGGGGCTTCGGTTTGAGGCGTATCGGTGGCACGTGCAGCGGATCGACGGTCAGGATCGCGGCCAGGTGGAGGTGGCCCTTCGCGCGGCGATCGCGGAGGAGGACCGCCCCTCGATCATCATAGCGAGGACCACGATCGGAAAGGGCGCGCCGACGAAGGAGGGAACCGCGAAGACGCACGGCGAGCCGCTCGGCCCCGACGAGACCAAGCGCGCCAAGGAGGCCGTGGGGTGGCCTCTCGAGCCGGCGTTCTTCGTCCCGGACGAGGCGCGCGACTATTTCAAGAAGGGCGCCGAGGAGAAGCGCCGCCATCGCGCCGCGTGGGAAGAGCGATGGGCCTCGCTCAGGGCCGAGGCGCCGGAGGAGGCGTCGCGCTGGGACGCGCTCTTCGGGCGCGCGATCCCGGACGATCTCGAGGCCCGCCTCGCGGCGGCGGTCGAGCCGGCCCTGGATCTCGCGACGCGCACCTGGTCCGGGAGAGTGATTCAGGCGGCGGCGGAGGCGGTGCCGTCCCTGGTCGGCGGATCGGCGGACCTCGCTCCCTCCACGATCACCGACATCGGGAAAGGGGGAAGCGTCGCTCCGGCGGGGCTCAAGCCCGGCGCCCCGATCGAGTTCGCCGGCCGCACCCTCCATTTCGGCGTGCGCGAGCACGGCATGGGCGCGATCGTGAACGGAATGGCGCTCCACGGCGCGTTCCTCCCGTTCGGCGCCACCTTCCTCATCTTCTCGGATTACATGCGCCCGGCGATCCGGCTCGCGGCCCTGACCGGGCTCCGGTCGATCTTCGTCTTCACGCACGACAGCGTTTTCCTGGGCGAGGACGGCCCGACGCATCAGCCGGTCGAGCAGCTCGCGTCGCTCCGTCTCATTCCGAACATCGAGGTCTGGCGTCCCGCGGACGGCCCGGAGACGGCCGCCGCGTGGGCGTCGGCGCTCAGGCGCAGCCAGGGACCGAGCGCGCTCGCGCTCACGAGGCAGAAGCTCCATCCGCTCGCCCGCGCGGGCGGAGCCGGCCTCGAGCCGGTCCTCCGCGGCGGCTACGTGCTTCAGGAGGCGGCCGGGGCGCGCGCCCACGCGATCCTCGTCGCGTCCGGATCGGAGACCCCGCTTGCCCAGGACGCCGCCGCGATCCTCGCGAAGAGGGGAATCCCGGTCCGCGTCGTATCGATGCCCTGCGTCGAGCGGTTCCAGGGCCAGCCCGAAGCGTATCGCCGCTCCGTGTTGCCGGAAGGAGCGCGCTACGTCGTGATCGAGGCGGCACAGACCGACCTCTGGTGCGCCCTCGTGGGGTCGGAGGCGCTCCGCCTGGGGCTCAATCGTTTTGGCGCCTCCGCGCCGGGCGAGACAATCGCGGAGAAGCTCGGGTTCACGCCGGAGGCGGTGGCGCGCCGAATCTCGCTCTGGCTCCGTCCCGAATGAGCGGAGCGTGACCGCTCCGGAACCGCCATTGGCGCCGCGCCACCCCTGGCATCCGCGTCACACGGCAATCCTTGTCGCGATCCTTCTTCTCGGCCTCGGACACCTGACGCCGTTCCTCGGCTACCTCACCGACGACACCTTCATCCACCTTCAATTCGCGAAGAACCTGATCGGAGGGCGCGGCTTCGCCTTCAATGCCGGGGAGCCGACGTACGGATCGACGAGCCCGCTCTGGGTTCTCCTCCTGGCGGGCGTCGGCCGATTCGTGCCAGGCGCCGGTGCGACCCCGGCGGACGTCGCCCGGATGCCGGAGATCGCGTGGGTCGCGAAGGCGTGCGGGGCCGTCTTCCTCGCCCTCTCGCTCCTCCTGCTCGCGCGCTTGGGAAGGACGCTCGGGTGGCGTCCCGCGAGCGCGCTTGCCCTGCCCGCGCTCCTGGCGGCCCATGCCTGGTCCGCGCGGTGGGCGATCTCCGGCATGGAGACGCCGCTCGCCGTCTTCCTTGTCGTGCTCGCGCTGGGGGCCGTAGCACGGGCCGCGATCGAGGGAAGGGGAGGGTTCCTCGCCGGGCTTTTTCTCGGCCTGGCGACGCTGGCTCGGCCGGAGTGCTGGATCCTCGCCGCGCTCGGGGTGGGCGCGGTCGCGCTCGCGGCCGAGGAGGGGCGCGGCAAGCGGACGCTCGCGGCGCTCGCGGGCGTCGCGGCCGGCGCCGGCCCATGGCTCGTGGACGCCTGGCTCCTGTTCCACCGGCTGCTCCCCAACACCAGCGCTGCGAAGGCGGGCGCACCGTTCGTGCCGGGCCTCATGATCTCGGCGCTCCGGGCCTCCCTCCGGATCCTGATCTCGACGGACGCGATTCCGATCGCGCTGGCCGTCGTGGCCATGGCGCTCGCGGGGCCGGGACTCCTACGCTCCCTGCCGCGGGGCCGGCGTGCGTTCTGGCTCATGGCCGGAGCGTGGCCGCTCCTCCTCGTGGCGGGGCTCGCCGCCGGCGGCGTTCAAGTGATCTCGAGATACCTCCTCCCCGCCGTTCCCTCGCTCCTCCTCCTGGGAGTCGCCTCGCTCCAATGGGCCTCCGGCCGGCTGGGGGCGCGGCGCCAGGTCCTGGCCGTCGTCCTCCTCGTCGCCCTCTACGCGGCGCCCAACGCGTACCTCACGCTGCGATATAGCGCGCCGCACGCGCGTCGCCATACGGCGGGACTCCGATCCTCGCTCGCGACGTTCGGGCTCTGGGCTCGCGGACACACGCCGCCGAAAACGGTGATCGCGACCCCCGACATCGGCGCGTTCGGATATTACTCGGACCGGCCGGTGCTCGATCTGTTCGGCCTGGTCACGCCCGCCATGGCCCCGATCGCGGTCCGCGAGGGGTACGACGCGATCGTCGACCGCCTCCTCTTCGAGAGGGTGGGCCGTCCGTCATACTTGATCGATCGCGCCCGTGAAGCCAACCGCCTCGCCCGGACCGACGATCCCGCCAACCCCTACGTCTTTACGGTAGCGCGCGAGATCTCCGACTTGGGGATCACGCGACCGGCTCCGTATGTCTACTCCCTCTACTCGATCCGGTGGGACGTGTATGACCGGATGCACCCCCGACTCGCCTTCCAAAACCGTTGAAATCCGGGCGCCGAAACGCTATCGTTTAGGGGTAGTAAGAGGGCCTACCTCTTGTCCTGGCGCCGCAGCTCTAACCTGATTAGATCCAGGGACTTCAATCCAAAACATTAACCTGAGCTCGAGGCGCCGCCGGATGATCCGGGCAGCGCCGGTCGTCGTCGCGTCTTTCGCGGCCGTGATCGGGCTTTCGACGTCCGCCTGGGCGCTCCCGCCGCGGCCGGCGCGGCAGGCTCCCGACGCGGGCCGCGCGGCTCCGTTCGCCCCGTCGCTCCTCCCGTCCACTTCCGGCTCGCCCGTCGACTGCGTCATCGTGGCTCCCGACTCCATGGCCGACATCTACCAGCGGTTGGCCGACTACCAGACTCGGACCGGTCGGGCCACCGTGGTCCGCGGTCTCTCGACGATCCGCGCGCTCGATCCCAGGTCGAACGATCTCGCGCAGGCGGTCCGGAGCTTCCTTCGATCCGCGTACGAGCTCTGGGGGATACGCTGGGCGATCCTGGCCGGGGATCACGAGGCGATTCCGCTCCGGGTCGTCCGGGTCCTGTCGCCCTCCCCGGAGGACATTCCGAGCGACGCGTACTACGCCGATCTCGACGGGACGTGGGACGGGAACGGGAACGGAGTCTACGGGGAAGTCGCGGACAGCCTCGACATGGTCTCGGACATCGCGGTGGGGAGGCTGTCGGCCAACACGCGCGCCGAGGCCACCATCATGGTGAACCGCGCGCTGCGCTACGCCACCGGGGTCTCGACGGCCTCCGTCGGCCAGAACCTTCTCCTGGCGGAGGTCCTCTTTCCCTCGGATTGGCAGCCGGGGCAGTTCATCTCGAGCGACGGCGCCCAGCAGGCGCAGATGCTGCTCCCCCGCACGCCGGGCTGCGTCGCCTCGGACCGCTACTACGAGAACTACACCGCCTACCCTGGCTCCTTGCCCTTCACCAAGTCGAACGCGATGAGCGCGATCGGCCAGGGCTACCACGTCGTGGCGCACTACGGTCACGGCTCCCGGTCCCAGCTTTCCTTCGGGAACGCGATCATCACCGCGCCGGAGCTCGCGTCGATCCCGACGGGGGAGTCGACCGCGCTCTGGATCGCGAACAACTGCGCGTCCGCGGCGGTCGACTTCGACTGTGTCGCGGAGCGGATGGTGCGGTCTCCGAACGGGGGAACCCTGGCGTACGTCGGTGCGACGAGGGATGCGTGGCCCGAGAACACGGCGCCGATCGCGAACGCGATTTTCGACCGGCTGTTCGGATCCTCCCCGATTCCTCTTGGGGACGCGATCGAAGGCGCGCGCGCGACGATGCTGCCGTCGGGCCGGTCCGAGACCCTTGCCCGCTGGGGCTACTTCGAGACCATCCTCCTCGGCGTCCCCTCGCTCGACATCTGGAAGTGCCCTCCCGTACCGCTCACGGTGACCCGGCCCAGCTCCGTTCCGATCGGCGCGGGCGGGTTCGCGGTGACGGTGCAGAAAAGCGGCGCCCCGGTCGAGTCGGCGCTCGTCGTCGCCTGGAAGGCGGGGGAGGACTACCGGGCGGTCTACACGAACGCTTCCGGGCAGGCGACCGTGCCGTTCCACCCCGCGTCGACCGGATCGTTTTCGCTCGCGGTGACGTCGAGAGGATGCGTTCCCTCCCTCGACTCGCTCACGGTGTCGGCTTCGGCCCCGGCGCTCTACGTCTTCCTGGGCGCGGCAGCGCGGGACGATCTGGGCGGGGACGCGGACGGAACCGTCGGCGCCGGCGAGCAGTTCGGGATCGGCGGCTCGATCCGGAACGCCGGCGGAAGCGCGGGGGCGGGGACCCTGCAGGTCACGATGCAGGCGCTCACGGCGGGAGTCGCCGTCAACGTTTCAAGCGGCGTCGCGCCGTCCCTGGCGGCCGGGGCCCAGACCGCGATTCCCTCGACCCTGAGAGCGCACGCGCTCGCCACGCCCCTGAGCGAGCGCTCCGAACGGCTCCGCATCATCGTCGGGGACGGCGTCCGCTCCGATACCACGCAGATCGCGCTCGCCGTCGGAGCGCCCGCGCCGCTTCTCGCCGCGAATGTGTTCAGCGACGCCGGAGCGGGAGGCAACGGGAACGGCGTCCTCGATCCGGGGGAGACCGCATCGCTTGCGTACACCGTGGGAAACGACGGCGGCGCGCGCGCGCGGAGCGTGACGGTCCAGGTCTTGAACCCGGCTTCCGGGGTCACGCTCATCGACACGAACGCGACCCTGGGCGACGTGGCCGCGGGCGCCACCGCCACGACGCCCGCGCTCCGATTCTCGGTCACCGCCGTTCCCTCAGGACGCCTCTACGACCTCAAGCTTCAAGATACGTACGGGCATTCGTGGACCTTCCCGATCGAGCGCTCGGCGCCGGGGCAGCCCGCCGCGCCGAACGTCGAAGCCTCGAGCATCAACCGGATCACGATCGGGTGGAGCCCGGTCGGGGCGACCGACCTTCTCGGGTATCGGGTCTATCGCGGTCCGAACGACGCCAGCACGCCGCAGCCGTTGATGTCGATTCCCGTGCGCCGGATTCCCAGCTACGAGGACGCGGGGCTTTTGACCTTGACCTCGTACCGCTACCAGGTGAGCGCGGTCGACTCGAGCGGCAACGAGGGGCCGCGCTCTCCCATCCTCCTCGCGAGCACGACCCCGCCGTCCCTCACCGGGTGGCCCGTCCCGATGGGACAATCGACCTCCTCGTCGGTCTGCCTCGCCGACCTGGACGGGGACCATCGGCCCGAGGTCATCGTCGGCGCGGAGTACCTCTACGTCCTGCGTCCCGACGGCACCGATTGGCTCGACGGAGATCAAAACGCGATCACGACCGGCATCTTCAGCACCGCGCTCCACTACATCCCGTCCTCTCCGACCGCCGCCGACCTCGATTTCGACGGAACTCCGGAGATCATCGCGGCGTCCTGGGACGACTCCACGGTCGGTGTGTGGAAGTCGAACGGAACGATGATGCCCGGGTGGCCGCGGAAGGGAGCGGCGCCGTTCTGGTCGGTCCCCGCGGTCGGCGAAATCGACGGGGATCCAGGCATGGAAATCGTGGTCGGCTCCAACTCGTCCCGGCTCTACGCCTGGAACTCGGACGGCACCGAGGTTCTGGACGGCGACCAGAATCCGTCCACCCAAGGCGTCTACTACGTTCCGCTCGGAACCACGATCTCCTCGCCCGCGATCGCGGACATCGACAAGGACGGCGTGCGCGAGGTCGTCTTCGGGACCTCGGCGGGGCGGGTCTACGCGCTCCGCTACGGGGTCCCGCTCGCGGGATGGCCCTTTGTCGCGACGGGTCTCATGAGCTCCTCGCCGGCGATCGGGGACATCGTCCCCGGCGGCGGCCTCGAGATCGCGATGGCTTCCTCGAACGACAGCGTCTACGTCCTGACCTCATCGGGAACGCGCGCCCCAGGCTGGCCGCGCCCGCTGGAGCTGACGACCGGAAACGGCCGCACGCCGTCCCCCGCCCTGGCGCCGCTTCGAAAGCACCTCGGAGATCCCTCGCTCTGCGTGATCATCTGCGGGGCGGACGGAAAGCTGACCGCGTTCGATCCGGCCGGGAACACGCTCCCCGGTTGGAGCTCGGTCCAGCTGGGCGCGAACGCCGCCACGGAGGCGTCGCCCGCCGTCGCCGATATCGACGGCGACGGCGCGCTCGAGGTGCTGATCGCAGCGGAGGACCGCCGCCTCTACGCCTTCCGATTCGACGGGACCCCGGTGAGCGGATTTCCGATCGAAACGGGAGCCGAGCTGCGCGGGACGCCAGCGGTTTGGGACCTGGACGGTGACGGCGCGTGCGATATCGTCGTCGCGGGCTGGGACCGAAACATTTACGCATGGCGCTATCCGGGCACCTTCAACCAGGGCGGGATGGCGTGGCCGATGTTCCATCACGACAACTGGCGCACCGGCCTCGCGACGTTCCCGATTCTCACCGCGGTGGACACGGAGCCGGCCGCCGCGGCCCCTCCGGCCCGCCCGTCCCTCGCGCAGAATCGCCCCAACCCCTTCAATCCGGTGACGGTGATCGGCTATTCGGTCGCCGCGGCGGGACCGGAGGAGGTCCGCCTGCGCGTCTTCACGATCGCCGGGCGCCTCGTGCGGACTCTGGTTTCGCGGCGCGTCGAACCCGGCTATCATGAGGCCCGCTGGGACGGCCGCGACGACCACGGCCTCCCGGCCGCATCGGGGGTCTATTTGTACCGGGCCGATATCGGCCGGACCGCGTTGACGCGGAAGATGACCCTGCTGCGATAGCCGGAGGGCGGACGCCCGCCGGAACGGTCCCACTTCCACCGAGGAGAGATCATGGCGGCGCCCGTGCGGGTGCGCTTCGCGCCGAGCCCATCCGGCTTCCTCCACGTCGGTGGAGCGCGCACCGCCCTTTTCAACTACCTCTTCGCGCGGCGCCACGGCGGCGCGTTCGTGCTGCGCATCGAGGACACGGACCGTGAGCGCTCGACGGACGAATCGATCGCCGCGATCTACGAAGCCCTGCGCTGGCTCGGGATGAGCTGGGACGAGGGGCCGGAGATCGGCGGATCGTTCGGACCGTACCTCCAGAGCGAGCGCCTTCCGCGCTACGCCGAAGCGGGCAAGCGGCTGCTCGGAGATGGAAAGGCCTATCGCTGCTTCTGCGATCCGGAGGACCTGAAGCGCCGCCGCGACGAAGCCATGCGCCGGGGCGAGCCTCCGAAGTACGACCGCGCCTGCCTCAAGCTATCGCCCGAGGAGAGCGCGGCCCGCGCCGCGAAGGGGGAGCCGCACGCGATCCGATTCCGGATTCCGGATGGCGAGACGACGTGGAACGACCTCGTCCGGGGCGACGTGACGTTTCAGAACGCGGTGCTCGACGACCTCGTGATTCTCCGGACCGACCGCCATCCGACCTACAATTTCGCCGCGGTGGTCGACGACCATGCGATGGAGATCACGCACGTGCTGCGCGGGGACGACCACATTTCGAACACGCCCCGCCAGATTCAGATCTACCGCGCGCTCGGCCTCACGCCGCCGCAGTTTGCCCATATCCCGATGATCCTGGGCCCCGACGGGACACGCCTCTCGAAGCGGCACGGCGCGACATCGGTGACATCCTTCCGGGACGAAGGGTTCCTTCCGGAAGCCATGGTCAATTTCCTCGCGCTCTTGGGGTGGGCCTACGACGGGGAGCGAGAGATCTTCACGATGGAGGAGCTGACGCAGTTCTTCTCGCTGGACCGCGTCTCCAAGAATCCCGCGATCTTCAACTACGAGAAGCTGGAGTGGATGAACGGCGAGTATTTCCGCGCGCTCCCGCTCGGTCGCCGGACGGACCTCGTGATCGACCACCGTCGCGCGACCAAGGCGCTCCCGGAGTCGGCGCTCAAGGACCGCACGTTCCTCATGCGCGCCGTCGAGGCGGCCGGGGACCGGATCAAGCGGCCCCAGCACTTCATGGACTACCCGAGCCGGGTCCCTGGCAGGATCTTCAGGCGAAGCCCGGCGTCGCCGCCCGCCTGCGAAAGCTCGCCTCGACGCTCGAGCGGGTCACTCCGTTCGAGCACGATCCGCTGGAAGAGGCCACGCGCGCCGTGGCGAAGGAAGAGGGCGTGAAGGCGGGCGAGGTGATCATGCCGGCCCGGATCGCGCTGACCGGCAAGAAGGTCACGCCCGGCATCTTCGACGTCATGCTTCTTCTGGGGCGCGAGCGCACGGTGCGGCGGCTCGCCGACGCGGCCGATCGGCTGGAGGCGCCCTCCCCGGCGCCGGCCGGCTAGCGGATGGCGCTCACGCTCCAGACGTTGCGCGTCGCCCTCGTCCACGACTGGCTGACCGGGATGCGCGGCGGAGAAAAGTGCCTCGAGGTCCTCTGCGAGCTCTTCCCGCACGCCGACCTGTACACGCTCGTTCACCGCCGCGGCAGCGTTTCCAAGACGATCGAGTCCCGAACCGTGCGCGAGTCGTGGATCGCCCGCCTCCCCGGAGGCCGTCGCCACTATCGCTGGTACGTGCCGCTCTATCCGCTGGCGATCGAGTCGTTCGATCTGACCGGCTACGACCTCGTGATCTCGACCAGCCACTGCGCCGCGAAGGGGGCGCTCACGCGCGCGGACACGCTCCACGTCTGCTACTGCTTTACTCCGGTCCGATACTTCTGGGATCTCTACCCGGACTACTTCGGCCCCGGGCGGGGAAGCGCGCTCGGACGGGCGCTGGCGCCCTGGATCGCCCACTACTTTCGAATCTGGGATCGCGTGAGCGCGGACAGGGTCGATCTCTTCGTTGCCGACTCGCGCCATGTCCGGGCCCGGATCGCGAAGCACTACCGCCGTCCCGCGCGCGTGATCTACCCGCCCGTCGACACCGCCTTCTTCACGCCCGCGACGATACCGGCGGGTCAACCCGATTCGGGGACCGCGGCGGCCGGCGCGGGTGGCGCCGCGGCCTCGCCCGGCGTGGAGAGCGCCGGAGGGGCGGCCGCGCCGTATCTCGTCGTGTCGGCGCTCGTTCCTTATAAGGGGGTCGAGCGGACGATCCGGGTCGCGAACCGGCGGCGATTTCCGCTGCGGATCGTCGGGACCGGCCCCGAAGAGAACCGGCTGCGCTCCATCGCGGGCCCCACGGTCCGCTTCGACGAGTGGCTCTCGATGGAGGCGTTGCGCGACGCGTATCGGGGCTCGAGGGCGCTGATCCAGGCCCACGAGGAAGACTTCGGTATCGCGCCGCTCGAGGCGATGGCGTGCGGCCGCCCCGTGATCGCGCTCCGGAAGGGCGGCGCCGCCGAGGTCGTCGCGGCGGGCACGGGGGTCCTGTTCGACGAGGCGACGGAGGGGGGCTTGGAGCGGGCCGTCGACGAATTCGAGTCGCGGCGATTCAATCCCGCCGAGGTCCGGCGCCACGCACTCGGGTTCGACCGGCAGGTCTATCGCGAGGCGATGGAGGCGCTCCTCCACGAGGCGGTTGAAGCGTTTCAGAGGCGGGAGGCGGATCCTCCCGGGCTCGACCGTCTGGCCGGAGCTTGCGCCGAGCAAGACACTGTGGTATAATAGGTTGTAGGATCGCTTTCAACCGAGTCCCGGGAGACACGCTCCAGGAGGCTCCATGCCGGTTCTTCCGCTTCCGTCTCCCGCGTCGCCGTCATGAGGCCGGCCCTCGCCGTGCTCGCGGCCGCCGGGGTCGCGACGATCGCGATCCTCCTCCTCCTCAGACCGTCGTCCCTCCGCTCCTCGACGACCGCGACCAGCGACTACGCGAACTTCGAGGCGCTCCAGGTCCATCCGCTGGCCATAACGCCCGACCGGACCCGGCTCCTCGCCGTGAACACGCCCGATGCCCGGCTCGAGGTGCTCACGATCGGTGCCCACACCCTGAGCCGGCTCGGCGAGATCCCGGTGGGATTGGAGCCCGTTTCGGTCTCGGCGTTCAACGACAGCATCGCCTGGGTGGTCGACAACGTCTCCGATGCGGTGAGCATCGTGAATCTACGGACCTTCAGCGTGGAGAACACGCTCACGGTCGGGGACGAGCCGACCGACGTGGTCTTCGCCGGGAGTCCAAAGCGGGCCTTCGTCTGCGTCAGCGGCGAGGACGCCGTGAAGCTCTACGATCTCGTGGATCCGCTCGCGCCGACGCTCGCCGCGAACCAGACGATCCAGGGCACGCACCCGCGCGCCCTGGCCGCGTGGGGCAACGAGGTCTACGTCGGCGTGCTGGACGCCGGGAACCGGACGAGTGTCGTGAGCGCGAGCCTCGTGCGGGCCGGCGGCGGCCCGCCGCCGCCGAGCCCGCCGCGCAAGCTGACCTCCTCCGCGCCCGACGTCGCCCTCATCGTGCAGCAGGTCGGAAGCGATTGGGTGGACGAGCGCGCCGCCTCCCAGAAGACCTGGAACTCGGTCATCCCCTACACCCTGCCCGACCGCGACGTGCAGGTCCTCGACGCGAGCTCGGGGGCGCCGGTCCGAACGGTCTCCGACGTAGGCACCAACCTCTTCAACCTCGCCGTGGCGCCCGGGAGCGGAAACGTCTACGTCACGAACACCGAGGCCTTCAACCGCACGCGCTTCGAGCCGAACTTAAGGGGACGGTTCGCGCAGAATCGGATTTCGCGGATCCGACCCGGGCAGACACTCCCGTCCGACGTCTGGCACCTGAACAGCCACATCGTCTACGACACGATTCCGGGCCCGTCGTTCGAGAGGGACCTGAGCCTCTCCCAGCCGATCGACATCGCGGTGAACGCTGCCGAGACGCGCGTCTACGTGGCCGCGCTCGGGTCGGACAGGGTGGGGGTCTTCGATCTCTCGCAGGGAACGGTGGTGAACCGGATTCCGTCCTCGCTCGCCCCGCTGCCGAAGCGCGGGGGCCCGACCGGATTGGCGCTGGACGAGGCCAGGGCGCAGCTTTTCGTGCTCAACCGATTCGCCAACTCGGTCTCGATCGTGGACCTCGGCACGGAGAACATCGTCGGGGAGACGTTCTTTCGTTTCTATCCGACTCCCCGGGAGGTGTTCGAGGGACGGCGGTTCCTCTACGACGCGACGCTCTCGGGCCACGGCGATCTCGCCTGCTCCTCCTGTCACATCGCGAGCAACTTCGACAACATCGCCTGGGATCTCGGTGACCCGCAGGGCGATCCCATCCCGGTGCCGCCGGGGCAGTCGCCGTTCCTACCGCCGTTCGATCCGATGAAGGGCCCGATGACGACGCAGTCGCTGCGCGGGCTGAGCGGAACGGGGAACCTGCACTGGCGGGCCGACCGTGAGAACTTCCTCGCCTTCAACCCCGCCTTCGTGAAGCTGATGGGGAATGATGCTCAGCTCTCGACCACCGACATGCAGAGGTACAACGACTTCATCATGACGGTGGTCTACCCCCCGAACCCGAATCAGAATCTGGACCGGACGTGGCCGGACCCGGCGGCGCCAACTCCGAGTCCGACGCGCGGGAAGATCGAGTTCGACACGAACAACCACGACGGGGGCACCTGCGCCGCGTGCCACGCCTTCCCGGCCGGCACGAACGGGACGATCATCCCGGGGCCGCTGCTTCAAGAGAGCCAGGGGATGAAGGTGCCGCAGCTGCGGAACGCGTACGCCAAGACCGGCTTTACCAACGCGGCCGGCCCCCAGAAACGGGGCTTCGGCTACATTCACGACGGCTCGATCGACAACCTGATCACGTTTCTGCACCTCCCGGTGTTCAATTTCCAGAACGAGCAGCAGCGGCGCGACCTCGCGTCGTTCATCCTCTCGTTCGACACCGGGATGGCCCCATCGGTCGGCCGGCAGCTCACGATCAGCGCCTCGACCAAGAATCTGGCCTCAACGACGTCGCTGCTCGACTCGCTCTACCTTGAGGCCGACATCGGCAACTGCGACCTGGTGGCGCACGGGTACATCGACGGCCAGAATCGCGGCTACCGATACACCGGCGCCCGCAAGTTCGAGAGCGATTACAACCCGGAGGGCGTCCTTGACGCCGATCTCCTCCGCGGGCTCCCCGACGCTCCCGGCGAGGCGATCACCTATCTCGGCGTGCCGCCGGGCTCGGGCGTGCGGATGGGGATCGATCGCGACCGGGACGGGTACCGCGACCGCTACGAGATCGCGCTCGGGTCCGATCCCGCCGATGCGAGCTCGGTCCCGTCGGTGAGCGCGATCACGATGCCTCCGACCGCTCCGATCGCGCGGCTGTCGCAGAACGCGCCGAATCCGTTCAATCCATCGACGGTGATCGCCTATGATGTGGCCCACGCGGGCACGGTGAAGCTCCACGTGTTCGACGCGGCCGGGCGGCTCGTGCGAACCCTCGTCGACGCCAACGTGCCCGCGGGGCGGCATACCGTGCGCTGGGACGGCGCGGATGATCAAGGCCGACCGGCCGCGAGCGGGCGCTACTACTACCGGCTCCGCGTCGGGCCGAAGGTCCTGACGAGGGACATGACCCTCATCAAGTAGCGGGAGTTGCCGGGGCGCTACTGCGGGATTGAATCGAGGTCGCCGGCGACGACCAGGTGGAGCTTCTCGGGGAGCAGGCGCGACCGGATGACCGCGTCCACCTGATCGCGGGTGACCGCGCGGACCCGATCGGGGAATTCGTCCAGGTAGCGCGGCCCGAAACCATACTTATCGGCGAAGGCGAGCGCGGAGGCCACGCCGGCGTTGGTCCCCAGCTGCACGCGGAAGCTCCCGGCGAAATAGTTCTTCTGGGTCTCGACCTCCGCGTCGGTGATCCCCTCCTTGCAGTAGCGCTCGATCTCCTCCCGCGTCGAGTGCATCGCCTTCGCCAGATTCTTGGGCGCCACCGCGACGTTGACCATCCAGATTCCGTCCAGGTAGTCGGACCAGGCGAATCGCGACGCCAGGGTGTAGCTCAACCCTTCGCGGTCGCGCACGCGCTTCCCGATCCGCGACGTCAGCGAGCTCTGGCCGAGCGCGGCGTTCGCGACGATCGCGGCCTCCCACTCGGAATCCGTGCGCTTCAACCCGCTGGCCTCTCCGAACGTGAAGTTCATGTTGGCCTTCCCGCGCATCGTCTCCACCGCGCGCTCCGCCGCGTTGGGCGCCGTGCGGGCGCGGTCGTAGTCGGGCCGGTCGCCCCTCGGGATCGGCGCGAAGAGCGAGTCCACGAGCGCGGCCACCATCGCCGTGTCGACGTCGCCCGCGACGGAGAGGATGAGCCCCGACCCGACGTAGTGTCCGCGGTGGAACGACCGGAGGTCCGCCACCGTCGCCGCGTCGAGGCTCGCGAGCATCTCCTCGCGGTCGGCGGCCCGGTACGGATGGCCCTTCGGGAAGATGAGCCGCGAGAGGCGGTCTCGAGCGCGGATGCCGGTGCTCTCGTAACTGCGGAGGAAATCGGCCCTGAGCTCGCTTTTGGCCTTCGCCAATTCGTCCGGCGCGAAGGCCGGATGCCGGACCTCGTCGGCGATCACGGAGAGCAGGAGCCGAACGTCGCGCGAGAGGGCGGAGCCCACGATCGTCGCCTCGCTCAGATCGGCGCCGATCGAGACGCTCGCTCCGACGTCGTCGAGGAGCGCCGCGATGGCGCGCTTGTCGCGCGTCGTGGTTCCGCGGGTCAGCATCATCGCGGCGAGCGACGGGATCGCCGGCTTCCCGGCCGGCGCCTCCTGGCGTCCCGCGAGCACGAGGCCGCTCACCGCGACGGTGGGGACCGCGGGGTTCGCGATCACGTCCAGGATCACCCCGTTCGGAAGGACGCGGTGGAGCGTGCGATCGGCGAACCTCTCGCCGCGCGCGGTCTCGGTCGCCCCGCCGGCGCCCGGCCGCTTCGATCGGGCGGGCCGCTTGCTCGGTGCCTGCGCGGGCTTCGCCGGCGCGGCGTCGCCCTGGACCGGCACGAACCAGCCGACGGTGGCGTGCGCCGGAACGAGGTAGCTCTTGGCGACGCGCTGGACATCCTCGGCGGATACTCGCTTCATCGCGTCGATGTATCCCACGAACCACTTCCAATCGGCGGAGGCGACCGCCTCGCCCAGCGAGGAAGCGAGCTGGTAGGTCCCGTCGCGGGAGCGGATGATCGAGACCTCGAGGCGGCTCTTCGCGCGAGCCAGCTCCACATCCGTCACGCCATGCTCCGCGACGCGGTACAGGGTTTCCTTGATGGCGGCTTCCACCTTGGCGGGCGTCGAGCCCGGAGACACGGTCGCGGTCGCCACGAGCGGGTAGGGATCCCGGAGGCCGTAGCTTTCGGCGTCCACGTCGGTGGCGAGACCGGTCTCCACGACGGCCTGATAGAGCCTCGAGTTCACGCCGCCGGAGAGGATCGTGGCCAGCACATCGAGCGGGATGAAGTCGGGATGTAGGGCGCCGGGACGGAGGTAGGCGATCTCGACGAGTCCCACCTCACCGGGCCGGCTCACGATGACGCGCCGCTCTCCCTCCTGGGGCGGCTCGACCGTGATGATTTCCGGGATCGGGGTCGTGGAGCGCGGGAAGGTTCCGAACTCGCGATCGAAGCGCCGCAGAGCGTCGAGCGGGTCGAAATCGCCGACCAGGATCGCCTCGGCGTTGTTGGGCCAGAAGAAGTTCTTGTAGTGCTCCCGCAATTTCTCCGTCGTGACCCCTTCGATGTCGGAGCGATACCCGATCGTGGGCCAGTGGTAGGGGTGGGCGACGATGCAGGCCGCGATGACCGATTTGTCGAGCGCGCGCGCGGGATTGTTCTCCCCGATCTCGTACTCGTTCCTCACCACCGACATCTCGGGTTGCCGCTCCTGGTCGAGGATGAGCGCGCGGCCCATCCGGTCCGCTTCGATCCGTATCGCGAGGTCGAGCTTGTCGGACGGCAGCGTCGAGTACCCGGTCATCCGGTCGTACCAGGTGGTCATGTTGGTACTCGAGAAATCGGCGCCGGCCTCGTAGAGGACCTCCTGGAACGTCTGGTGGCCGTTCGCGCGACCGAAGTTCTTCGTGCTCTTGTTGAAGATCATGTGCTCGAGGAGATGCGCCGACCCGGTGTTTCCCGGAGCCTCGTTCCGGGATCCGACGTGATAGACGACGAGGAAGGTGATGACGGGGGCCGCGTGACTCGGGGAGAGCAGGATCTTCATCCCGTTCGAGCGAAGCCGGTACTGCGTGATCCCGCCCATGGAGTCGAGCCGCTCGACGTTCGCAGGGAGCGCTAAGTCGCGCGAGGTCGACGACGGGCGAGGGGTTTCGCGGGGCTGCGCCGAGACCGGCGCGGACAACGCGCAGGCGCACAGGATCAGCGCGGCCGCAAGCGACCGCGCCGATCCGCGCGCGAAGAGTGGTAGCGCTACGGGGAATCGAACCCCGGTTTGATGGCTGAGAACCATCCGTCCTAACCCCTAGACGATAGCGCCACGACGCCGGCTCTATGAAGTGGCACGCGATGAGCTTGGCTGGGGGAAGAGGATTCGAACCCCTGTACCGTGGTCCAGAGCCACGTGTCCTACCACTGGACGATCCCCCAAAAGGCGTCGGAGTTTAGCAAAGGCGCTCGGAGGGCGTCAACGCCGCGGGCCGCTCGAGTCAGGCGGCGCGGGATCGTGGCTCGACCGGAAATGACTGCGGAGCCAGAGGAGGAAGAGGAGGCCGAGCGCGGCGACGACGGCGAGGTCGAACCCGCGCCAGTACTCGCGAATTCGCTCCCAATGCTCGCGGAACATGACCCCGACCTGCGCGAGCACGAGCGACCAGACCGCCGATCCCAGGAATGTGTAGAGCGAGAACCGCCAGAAGGGAACGCGCGCCGCGCCCGCGGGGAAGGAGATGAAGGTCCGCACGATGGGAAGAAGCCGGGTCCAGAAGGCGACCTGAAGCCCGTGTCGCTTCAGCCAGCCGTCCGCTCGGTCGTACTCCTCCACCCGGATCAGGCGCCAGCGCGCGAGGCGCTCGGCGAGAGGGCGGCCGCCCTTCACCCCGAGCCAGTACGAGACCCACGATCCGAGCACGTTTCCAAAGGCGCCCGCGAGCACGACGCCCCAGAGCGTGAACCGCCCCGTGGTCACCAGGTAGCCCGAGAACGGCATGATGATCTCGCTGGGGAGGGGAATGCAGGCGCTCTCGATGGCCATGCAGAGCACGATCCCGCCGTATCCGAGCGTCGAGATCACGGCGAGGATGAAGGCGGCGAGCGGGGCGACGATCCGATCCAGCAAATGCACGCGCGAACCCTACGCGACGCGCTTCGCGGCAGACAAGCGGAAAGACTTCCGCCTTGAGGGGTTCCGCGTGCGCGTGATAGCGTCGAGGCGGATGACATCCTCTTCGGTTCGACGGTCGCGCCCGCTCCGGCACGCGCTCCTTGCGGGGTGCCTCCTCGCCGCCACAGCCCCGGCCGCCGACGCCCTGCCCGAGGTCGTCGCGACGAGGGGTCTTCCGTCCTCGATCTCGTCCACCTACGGCACCGCCGTTCCGCTCGGGGATCCATCCACAGCGGGGCTCTTCGCGATCTCCACGCGATGGGGCGTCGAGATCCGCGATGCCGTGTCGGGCGCGGAGGCGCCGGTCGGCGCGTTCCGCACCTCGGGCGCCGTGAACGCGGTGGCCGCGGACGGGAACACGCTCTACCTCTTCGCGGGAACGCGGGGCATCGTGGCGGTGGACGTCACCGATCCCGCGAATCCAGCGGCGATCGGATCGCGCGGCGACCTGGGCGATCTGAAGCTCGGCGCGGCCTCTCCGAACGGTTATGGGCTCGCGGCCGCGAACGCCTCCGAGCTCCACTTCCTCGGCCGCTCCTCGCCCGGCGCGCTCTCCTTGCTCGCGACGCTTCGATACGCGGACGACCGTATCGTCCGCGCGATCGTCGCTCGGTCGGATTCCTTCCTCGTGGTGAGCGAGAGATCTACGCCGCTTCAGCGCCTCTTCCTCACGCTCTACCGGCTGCCGGCCGGCGCCGCGCAGCCCCAATTCGTGAGCGAGATCCCGGTTCCGAACCAGGCTCCGACGGGGATGGTCTGGCGCGGGGATCTCGCGTTCATCGGCGCGGGGAGTCTCGGCATACTCACGGCGAACGTGCGTACGGGCGTCGTGACCGGTCCGGCCGGCATCGGGAAATACGTCCGTGAAGTCGACGCGAACGACTCGGTCGTCGTCGCCGCGGCGCAGGCCGGAACGTTCGTCCGCTTAAGGCGAAGCGGCTCCGGGGGCGCTACCCTCATCAACCCGACCTTCGAGTCGCTTCCGCTCGAGCCGATCCACATCGCGCTCTCGGGGAGCCGCGTCGCGATCTCGGTGCAGGACGTCGACTCGGCGCAGGACCCGGACGAGGTCGGACGCGGCGCGATCGAATTCCGGGATCTGGACCTGACGCTCGCGATCCCCGCGGTGGGTGGGACCGGGCGGACCCGCCGCGTCGCCTGGAGCGCCGGCCTCGCGTACGTCGCCGACTATACGGGCGGCCTCCGCATCTACCGCGCGGACGGATCCGACACCAGCCTCGTCGGGGTCCTCCCGCTCGGATCGAGCACCCGCGTCGTGGACATCGCCCTCGATCCTCCGCGGCACCGGGCCTACCTGGCGGCCGGCAGCCAGGGGCTCCAGATCGTGGACACCACGGATCCGTCGGCACCCGCGCTCCTCTCCGCGCTCCCGCTCCCGGGCCTGGCGAGCGCGGTGGCGGTCGTCGATTCCGACCTCGTCGTGGTGGGCCGGCGCGGAACGGTCGGGGCCGGACTCACCTTCGTTGACGTCACCTCTCCGGCCTCTCCCGCGCCGCGCGGCCAGCTGGGAAGCGGCTCCATTCCCGATCCCCGCGCCATCGCGGTCAAGGACACGATCGCGTTCGTGGCGGACGAATCGCTCGGCTTGCTCGCGGTGCGTTTCGGCAACCCCGATGCTCCTGGCTTGGTCGGGACGCCCACCGGCACCGCCGCGCGCGACCTCGATCTCTCAGGCAACGTGCTCCTGGTCGCGACGGGCGCCGCCGGGCTCCAAGTGGTCAACGTTTCCAATCCCGTGATTCCGGTCCTCCAATCTCAGGTGGCGACACCCGCTCTCCTGGGGGTGGCGCGGTCGGCCAACTCCGCCGCTCTCTTCCTGGGAGACGAGGGGGCGCTTGTCGTCGACCTGAACAATCCTTCCGCCCCCGTGCTCCGCGGACCGATCGGAGTTCCGGGTGCGTCGCGCGACGGGATCTGGGTGGGCGACACGCTCCTGGTCGCGACCGGCTTCGCCCTGGAGCGTTTCCGCGTGAGCCCCGCGCCGACCGTGGTGCCCGCGCTCACGATCGAGTTCGATCGCGCGCTCCTCCTTCCTCGCGCCAGGATCCGATGGACGCCCGTGTCGCTCCCCGGCATGGTGGGGCTCAACGTCTATCGCGACCTGCTGCCGGGCCGGCAAGGCACGTCGCCCGCGGGGACGCTCGTGAACAAATCGCTGTTGAGCCCGGGCGCGACGGAGGCGGTCGACGACTCGCTCGTGGCGGGGACGACCTGCCGCTACAGGCTCGAGGCGTTCTTCGCGGACGGAAGCGCGATCAAAGTGGCCGAGGGCTCGATCTTCGTTCCGTCCAATTCCGCGGTGGGACGTCCGTTCCCGAATCCCTACCGGCCGAATGGCGGCGCCGCGCTCACGCTGCCGTTTCGGATCGCTCCGGGCTCACCCGCGGGGACCGTCGAGGTAACCATCCACGATGCTTCCGGCAGGCTCGTCCGCCGGTCGGTTCAGGCCGTCGGGGCGGGAGGCGGATTCGGGACTGCGGCGTGGGACGGCCGCGACGGGCGAGGCCGCAAGGCGCCGGACGGCGTCTACTTCGCGCGAGTGCGGGGACCGGGGATCGACGATGCACGCCAGTTCGTCCTCTTACATTAAGAGGCTGATCTGCCTTCTGGCGGTGACGCTGGCCGCGGAGCCGGCGCCGCCTCTCGTGGGCCGCGCCTTGGCTCAGTATCCCAGCCCCGTTCCGGCTCCTCCGCCCGAGGTCCCAAGCCCCGGCATCAGCCTGGCTCGACCGAGATTCTCCGCCGACGCGACGGTCCAGCCCGGCGAGACCGGTGAGCCCGAGGTCCGCATCGACTACCGCCTCGCGCGCAGCGAGCTCCTCTTCGAGCGCACTTCGTCCGGTTACCACGCTGCGTACGAGCTCCGGGCCATTTTCGTGAGCGAGAAGGGGAAGAGGGAGGTCGCGGGGGATGCCCACACCCGCGAGCTCCGGGTGGCGCGGTATACCGAGACCCAGGCGATCGGAGACGACATCGCCGATCACATCCCATTCCGGGTGCCACCGGGCAAGTACCGGATCGAGGTCTACCTCACGGATCTGAACGCGGAGCGCACCTCCTCCACGACGATTCCCCTCGAGGTGCCGGGGGTCGCCGCGGGACAGCTCTGGCTCACCGACCTCTACCTGGGTACCGTGGACTCCACGGGTAGCGCGGGGCAGCATGCGGGTCTGATTCCGAATCCATCGCGCACCTTCGGAGACGAGCTTCCGCGCTTCGCGGCGGCAGGCGAGATCGTGGACAACCGGCCGGCCGGCGCCCCGGATTCCGCCTTTCAGCTGAGCTACAAGGTCCTGAACGAGCTTCAGGTCGCCGTGGCCCACGGCGACACTTCGATCGCGCGACGGGGCCCGCGCACTCCGTTTCTGATCCGCCCCGCCTTCGGCCCCTTGGAGGCGGCCTCGTATCGCGTCGTCGTCGAGCTCGTGAGCCCGCTCGTCACGATCAAGGGTCAGAAGAAGCCGAGCCCCATCCGCCGGGAGAAGGCGTTCACAGTCGTGCCCAGCTCGGCGAGCGCGGTGACCGATATCAAGACCTCCCTGGAGGTGGTGCGCTTGATCGCGACCGACGCGGAGTTGCGCGAGATGGACCGGCAGCGGACCCCGGAGGAGCGCCAGGCGTTCTGGGATGCCTTCTGGAAGAGCCGCGATCCGACCCCCGAGACGCCCCGCAACGAGGCGCTGGAGGAGTTCTACAGGCGCGTGCGTTACGCGGATCAGCGCTTCGGCGTGGGGGGGCCAGGCTGGAAGACCGACATGGGCGCTACCTACATCCAGTACGGCCCGCCCGACGAGATCGTGCGGAACCCGTTCCGGTTCGACGGCCCGCCCGAGGAGATTTGGTACTACTATCAATCGCGGAGGGTCTTCACCTTCGTCGATCGGGACGGTTTTGGTCGCTATGAGCTTGACCGCGAACGCTCCCGATAGCGCCGGATCGGCACTCCAGAGCTGGGCCGAGTTCCTTGCCGCCCATCATCTTCGTGTCACCGAGCCGCGCCGGCTCATCGCCCAGGCGATCGCCCAGTCGCCGGGGCACTTCGACGCGGAGACGCTTCGGCTCCGGCTGAGGGGCCAGGGGCGGCGCCTCTCCCGCGCCACGATCTACCGGACTCTCGCCCTGCTCCAGAGCTGTGGGATCCTGAGAAGGGTGCAGCTCGTGGAGGGTACGCTCCACTACGAGCTCTCCCGTCCGAACGATCCGCACCATCATCTTGTCTGCCGGCGCTGCGGCTCCGTCCAGGAGGTCACCGACGCGTCGCTGACGCGAGCGGTCCGCGAAGCGGCTCGCAGGGCGGCCTTTGCGCCGGAGGAGTTTGTCCTACGCATTCGGGGCCTCTGCTCCCGATGCCGCGGATCGCGCGCCTCAGGGGGTCGACCTGAGCCATCAACATAACCACTTACCACAACACAAGTTATCCCATTATAGATAAATATTCGTTTGACACACCCTGGGGGCGGTGCCTATGGTCCCCCGAAAATTTAGAGCGACGCTGGGGCGCTGCAGCGAAATAGTTTGAGCGACTTGGTCTTGTGCGACCCAACCCAAATACCTAACCGAAAGGGGGTGGCGGCTAGGTCCTAACGAGCAGCAACTGCTCTCTCGGATCTCCCTGGGACGATATCCAACTTCACTGTGTGATCGGCCCGGGCGGTAGACCCTGGATGGTCTAGGGTCCTAAAACAAGGAGGCGAACTCAGATGTTTCAGCGCAAGCTGATTGTCGTTTTGGTCGTGGCCCTCGTCGCTTTGACGGCGGGAGTGAGTCAGGCGTCGCTGTCGCGCGTGGAAGGCATGGGGCTCGGAACGCCTCAGCTCAGCCAGTTCACGGACGACTACGCGAACATCTACTACTACCCGACATCGGTCGTCCGGCAGAACAACCTGGTGCTCGCAGAGCTCGGCAACAACCCGGGCGGCTTCGTGGACGCGGTTTCGCACATTGACCAGAGCCTCACGCTCATCAGGAATTTCCCGCGCTTCGGCTCCATCGCATTCCAGATGAAGCAGAACGCGCTCAACTCCGCGTTCCCGGGCAACCTCAATAATGAGATTTTCGACGTGATCTGGGGAACCGGCCTGGCGAAGATGGACATCGCCGTTCGCGTCGATGTGACGAATTCTTCGTTCAACCAGGACTTGAGCGGCGGCCCGACGCACAACGAGGCTCACGGCGACGGCTTCCTGCCGGGTGACCCGTATCCGTTCGGCGCCTTATTCGTCAACGATATCATTGTGGGCACGGGCGTCGAGCTCAACACGTGGGGCGTGGGCCCTGCGATCGCCCTGCATCTGGCGAATGACAACCGCATCGAGGGTACGGTTGATTTCCGTCGCTACACGCTCGACCGCAAGACCTCCACGGCAGGCGTGGCCGGCGAGTCGTGGAAGGACGGAGGAAACATGTCCTACGCGGTTGCTGCCCGTGGAATCCTCCATCAGGGCGACCGGGCGACGTGGTACCCGGCATTCTGGTACATCAACGACGACCTGAGCTATGAGGTCAGGAACAACCCGGCCACCGTCGGCCCGCGCTCTGCCGACGAGACGTACAAGCAGCTTGGGGCCGGGATCTCTCACAACATGAGAGTGAACGACAACAACCTCCTGATCTTCGGCGCGTCCGTGTCGCAGTCGAAGGCGACGTACGACCGGACGGACAACAACGACGGCGTCGCGAACGGCAACCTCAAGCACCGCGAGTTCAAGACGACGCTCGCGCCGCGCTTCTTCGCCTCGCTCGAGACCGACCTCACCCGCTGGCTCAAGGGGCGCCTCGGCGCGTCGAAGTCCATGCAGTCGGAGAACACCGAGACGTCCGACTTCAACACGGTCCCGGTGACCTCGAAGCTCAAGGAGCGGTTCTCGGACTTCGCGTTCAGCCTCGGCACGGGCATCAAGTTCAACAATTTCGACGTCGACATGACCCTGAACCAGTCCTTCCCGCTGTCGGGCGGCTGGGTTCTTTCGGGCGATCCGGCGACGCCGTTCACCCGCGTCTCGGGGACGTACCACTTCTAGAAGAAAGTCTGAATCAAGGGCCCGGCGACGGGTCCAAAAAAGCCTGGGGCCGCTCGGCGTCATCGCCGGGCGGCCTTACTTTTTGCAACGAAAGTAGTTGACACGGTACGGGCCGGTTTCTAAGTTGGGTGGGAAGCAAATGGATGGCGGCTCCAAGCCGGAACGTGGCCGCGCTGAGTCAGTGGGGAAGGAAGGCAAGGGGGTAACCAAAGAAAAACGCCGGAACGAGTGGAGAACAGCCGATAGAGGGACCCAATGGCGTGCTGGAATGGACCGGGGTCATCGCGGAGCCGGTCTTGGGGACTCATGGGACAAGGGAGAACATCACTCAAGGAATGAGTGACCCTCGGATGGCGCTTCCACAGGAGTGCAGGGGAGGGAGAGTCATGACGCGACCTCGGATGCGTCGGAGGCTGGGCGTCGTCACGTTCATCGTGGCGTGCGCCTTTTTTGTTTTTGGGAAATCGTGGGCGGGAACGACGGGCACGATCAGCGGCACCGTCACGGACTCCAAGACCGGCGAGCCGATCGGGCTTGCCACGGTCACGATTCCGGAGCTCAAGCGCGGGGCGACGAGCGACGCCCAGGGCCATTACTACGTCACCAATCTGCCGGCAGGTAAGTACTCCGTACGGGTCGCGCTCCTCGGCTACGTCCCGCAAGCGCGGGAGGGGATCGAGGTATTCCCCGACTTCACGACGAAGCTCGACATACCCATGGAGCCCACGGTTCTCAAGGACGTGGCCGAGGTCGAGGTGAAGGCGGAGCGACCTCTCATCCAGAAAGACGTGACCGCAACCACGAAATTCCTGAACGGCGAGGAGCTCCGATATCAGCCCCTCCGCGGATACCAGGACGCCGTGGCCCAGCAGTCGGGCGTGGTCAGCTTTAATTTGAACAACCTGAACCAGGTCAACAGCGCGACCGAGATCACGAACAGCAACACCTTGATCATCCGCGGCGGACGCCCCAATGAGGTCGCCTACTACGTCGACGGATTTTCCCAGCAGGATCCGCTGACCGGGTTCTCGACCACCAATATCGCCCCCGAGGCCGTCGATGAAGTGGTCGTCCAGGCCGGCGGCTACAACGCCGAGTACGGGCGGATCAACTCGGGCATCGTGAACGTCGTGACCCGCGAGGGCGGTGACCGGTACTCGGGCACGCTCGAGGGGATCTACGGCGACCATTTCAGCAACAGCCGTGGAAACAAGATCGCCTCGCTGGCCTTCGGCGGTCCGATCGTCCCCAGCTGGAAGAAGGTCACCTTCTACCTGTCGGGCGAGCGGCGGGATACCGAGGATCGGAAGCCGAGCATCATCACCGACCAGCTCGGCTTCTACACGCAGCCCGGGCTCTTCGAGAACGGAGTGCTCCCCACGAACGACAGCAAGTCCTGGGCGAGCGCGGGCAAGCTGGCGCTTCGCCTCTCCCCGCTCCAGACGCTCCGGCTGGCGGGCACCTACAACGAGGACAAGTGGCACCAGTTCCTGAACTCCTACCGCTTCAACCTGCCTCACGCTCCGAAGTACCTGGACAGGAACTATTCCGTCTCGGGGAACTGGAACCACAGCCTCTCGGACCGGACGTTCTATGAGATAAAGGGCAACTTCTTCTCGACCGAGCGCATCCGCGGCGACGGGGTCTATTTCGACAACCTCGCCGAGTACTCGAGGCCGAACGGGGACCCGACGTTCAGCAGCAAGGAGGCCCTTTTCTGGGATGGGGACGACCCCGCCACGGGGGCGAACGAGGCGCACGTTTGGAACGACCTGCTCCACCGGAAGTCCTCGTACGTCGGCTTCGCGGCGAATTACGCGAGTCAGCTCTCTCACAGCGTGCAGCTCAAGTTCGGTGGGGACTATCAGCGGCACACGCTTCGCTACTATGACCACTACGCCCCGACGCAGGCGTACGACGGCGCCGGCAACCCGGACAACGTGAAGGACGTCGATCACTACGGCTACGATGCCCTCGGGAACGAGCTCAACGAAGGCGACACCTTCACCGACCTGAACGGGAACAAGAGCCGCGACGCCGGGGAGCCGTTCCAGGACAAGAACGGAAACGGGATCTACGACAACCCGCTGGATGTGGCGAAGCACCCGAAGGTCGCCTCGCTTTACGTGCAGAGCAAGTACGAGGCGCTCGGGCTGGTCGTGAACGCGGGTCTTCGGTGGGACTATCTGACACCCTCGACGCGCGCGCTCAGGAGCGAGGCCTTCCCGCTCGGCCCCGAGTTCGGCGACTCCCTGAACGATCCGAGCGCCCTGGGTCCCCAGGATCTGACGGACTCGAAGGTCTACCAACGCCTGAGCCCCCGGCTCGGCGTGGGCTTCCCGGTGACGGACCAGACGCTCGTCCACGTCAATTACGGGAAGTTCTACCAGCAGCCGAATCTTCAGGATCTCTACGCGAGCTACGCGTTCCTCGAGCACAAGATCAATATCGGGGGCTATTTCGTCGGGTTCGGGAACCCGAACTTGAAGCCGGAGCAGACGACGGCCTACGAGCTGGGGATCACCCACACGCCGACCGACCGGTCCCGCATCGAGGTGGCGACCTACTACAAGGACGTGAGGGACCTCGTGGAGATCACGACCATCCGATCGGCCCCGAACGCGTTCTCCTCCTACCGGAATCGAGACTTCGCGACGATCAAGGGGATCGACCTCGCCTACACCCTCAGGCGTGTCAATCACGTCGCCATGAACGCCAACTACAGCCTTTCGTGGGCGAGGGGAACGGGCTCGATCTCGCAATCGCAGCGGACGATCGCGTGGACGGCGAAGACCCCGCCCAAGATCGCCACCCCGCTCGCGTTCGACCAGCGGCATCGGTTCACGCTCAACATGGATTACCGCCTGGGCCAGTCGGAGGGCCCGACGGTGCACGGCTCGCACTGGTTCGAGAACGCCGGCGTGAACGTGCTCTTCAACGCCGGAAGCGGGACGCCGTACACCCCGACCAAGGTCTACAACGCCGTGACTCTCGGGGCCGTTTTCCCGACGCCCACCGGCGAGATCAATTCTCAATACGGGCCGTGGACGTTCACGGTGGACCTCAAGGGAGGCAAGACTCTGAAATTCGGCCAGCAGAGCCTCGAGATCTACCTCTGGGTTCTGAACCTCTTCGACCGGAAGAACATTTACTCGGTCTACACGGGCACGGGCGACGCGGAGACGACGGGCTATCTGACCACGGATGCAGGCCAGAAGTTCCTCGCCGACAACGGACAGGACGCCGAACGTCGGTACCATCTCGCGGAGCTCAACCCGGACGCCTTCGGCAATCCTCGCCTGGTGCGCTTGGGCGCGAGGGTGAGCTTCTAGGGTGATCGGCAGAGGACGTCAACGGCTAGGGGGGACTGTGCGAATGCGTACGCTTGGTAGGGTTGGTGGCGTTGCGTTGGTGCTCCTGGCGCTGCTGGCTCCGGAGGCGATCGCCGCCGCGCCGAAGTCGGGCGCGGGCAACGTGCGGAGGCCGCCTACGATTCGGCGATCCGCGGCCGCCACCGATAACAGCGGGCGGGTGGACGCGAACAATCTCGACATGTTCCTGACGAATCACGGCTCGTTCGGGTGGGACCTGTCCACCTCCGAGCCTGGCCTCCGTTATCCGAAGGGGACAACCAAGACCGCCCTGTTCGCGGCGGGGATTTGGGTTGGAGCCCAGGTGAACGACACGGTCCGGACCTGCATCGCCGAGTACTCTCAGGAATACGCGCCCGGCCCGATGTACAACGGGACGTTCCAGGTCGACCAGCCGACGTTCAAGAACTACAGGCTGGAGGCCAACAACACGACGAGCGACGACTACTTGAACTGGCCCTCGCAGCCGGCGCCCAGCGGTCAGGGCGCGCCGGTCGACACGCTCGGCAATCCGCTCCTTCAGGGTGATCTGACGCTCTGGAGCGTCTACAACGACGCCGATCCGGGCCGTCACACGAACGGCAGCGCGGGGCGGACGAAGCCGCTCGGACTCGAGATCCAGCAGTCGACGTTCGCATTCGCGCGCGGCGGCGCGCTCGGAAACATCATCTTCATCAAGTTCCGGATGATCAACAAGGGAGCCAACAACCTCGACAGCACCTACGTCTCGATCTGGGCGGATCCCGATTTGGGCGACGCCTCGGACGACCTGGTGGGGTGCGACACCACGCTCAGCCTCGGCTACTGCTACAACGAGACGAACAACGACGCCGTGTACGGAGGGGCGTGCCCCGCGGTCGGATTCGACTTCTTCCGCGGCCCGATCGTGCAGGTCTCCCCGGGTGTCTACGACACGCTCGGGATGACCTCGTTCAACAAGTACATCAACGGCGAGGATCCGACGAGCGCGACGGAGGCCTATCACCTCATGCAGGGGCGCAAGAAGGACGGCTCCGCGCTCCATGAGAACGACAATCCTCTCGACCCGATCACCACGTTCCAGTTTCCCGGCGATCCGGTCGCGCCCTCGGGCTGGCTCGACGGAGGGGGGAACGACCGAAGGATGCAGCTCTCGACGGGGCCCTTCACGATGGCGCCGGGGGATACGCAGGACGTCGTCTGCGCGCTGATCGTCGGCCAGGGGTCCAACAACATCAGCTCTATCACGGATCTCAAGCAGAAGGATGCCGCGGCGCAGGTCGTGTTCGACCTGAATTTCGACATCCCGTCGCCCCCGCCGAACCCGACCGTGTACGTGCACCCGCTGGATCGGGGGATCCGTTTGATCTGGGGCAAGGAGCCGGTCGGGACCAACTCGGAGAATCTGAATCTGGGGCAGGATTTTCACTTTGAAGGCTTTCGCGTCTGGCAGTTCCCCTCAAACAACGCGGGATTTCCTCCGAAGGTGGTCGCGACGTTCGACGTGGATGATTCGGTCGGGCCGATCTATTCCGATCTGTTCAACTCGGCGAAGGGCGGGGTGGAGCGAAATCTCGTCATCTCGGGGACGAACAGCGGGCTCCAGTTCGCGCTCGATCTGACCAATGACGCGCTGCGGGGCGGCAGGCTCATCAACAACAGGGACTATTATTTCGCCGTCACCTCCTACTCGTTCGACGTCAATAACACCTCTACCTACTTCCTCGGGCCCAACCCGATCGGAACGATCGCGGAGGTGCTCGAGAGCGGCTTCAAGATACAAACGGCGACGCCACGAGGGAGCAACGCCGTCCTGACCGTCGCGGGGACTCAAACGGCGGGGGACCGCGTCGGGCACCGGGTCTCCGTGGAGCAGCTGGACCAGAACGCCCTGTCCGATTCCCTCTACCGCGTCACCTTCGCCGCCGACGAGAGCTGGACGCTCGCCAACGCCGTTACGGGCGACACGGTTCTGGCGGCGCAGACGAATACGAGCGGGGACTTCGACTACCCGATCGTTCTCGGGTTCATGCCTCGCGTGATCGCCGCGACGAAGCCGGCGTCGATCTTCCAGCATTTGGCGGCCGGAGATTCGCTCGACCTCGGGAACGGAGGCGCCGATTCCGCCGGGGTCTACACCCTGGACAACGAGATCGGCGCGGGCATAGACGGGTTCAATTTCGGGGACGGTACGAATCACGATTACGAGATCCGGATTCTGCCCGACACGACCGAGTTCTGCTGGGAGTACAACTTCGGCGATCCGTCCCCTCAAGCGACGTTCAAGTGCCCGTTCGCGATCTACGACATGGGCGCGTGCTCGTTCCAGGATCCCTCGGACGACTTCAAGGCCACGGCGATGATCCGCGACGACGACGGGAGCGGGTCCTGGACGTGGGGGGACCGCCTCTATATCCGTGACATTCCCTACGCCAGCGTTCCATGGGGCACGGTGGGACTTCAGTCCACCGACGTGAACCCCGCGAACGACGACCAGACGCTGGGGCGGTTCGGCTTCGAGCCGTTTAATACGGCCTTTACGGACAACAACGCGCTGCCTCCGTCCAGCCGGCTGATTGTCCGCGGCGGGCGCCTCTGTCCCCAGGACGTGTTCCAGTTCCGACTCGTGCCGGTGGGCAAGGCCCCCGGTACGATCGTCGCGAACGACATCAAGAAGATCCTGGCCGTTCCGAATCCCTACTACGCGCACTCGGCGTACGAGCTGAACCAGTTCGACCGGGTCATGAAGTTCACGAACATCCCTGCGGCGAAGAAAGTGACGATCCGGATCTTCAACATGGACGGGGATCTCGTGCGGACCATCCAAAGGGTGGCCAGCACCGCGGACGAGATGGCGCGCGCCGAGATCCGTTGGAATCTGAACTCCGACAACAACCTGCCTGTGGCGAGCGGGATCTACATCTATCGCGTTGACGTGGACGGCGTGGGCAGCAAGACCGATCGGCTCGCGGTCTTCATCGAACGCGAACGCCTCGATAACTATTGATCGATGGACGGACCAATGCGTGACGACCGGCGGAATTTCTTTCGGAAGACGGAGGACACGGGAATGAGGTCCTTGGCTTCGATCCTCATGGTGGCGATCGCCCTTTCGACTCTCGTCGGGCAGGGACGGGCGGGCGGACTCGATCGGGTGGGAACCGCGGGAGCGCAGGAGCTGCGCATTCCCATGGGGCCGGCATCGATCGCGCTGGGCGGCGCGGCCGTTGCGCTGGGGGGCGGCCTCTCGAACGTGTTCTGGAATCCCGCCTCGCTGGCCGCGACCGACAACTCGGAGGCGATGGTTTCCTACAGCACCTACCTGGCCGATTCCAAGGTGAACTACGGCGCCGTCTCGACCGGCCTGGGCTCGGCCGGAATGGTCGCTCTCTCGGTGAAGGTCCTGAACATCGGCGACATCACCGTGACCACGGAGGACGCTCCGGAGGGGACGGGGCAGATTCTCTCGCCCAACTTCGGCGTGTTCGGCCTCACCTACGGGCGGCGCATGACGGATCGCGTGCTCCTCGGGGTGACCGGCATGTTCATCAACGAGCGCGTGGCGGATCTGACGGCGAACGGCTTCGCGCTCGACCTGGGGCTGCAGTACGACACAGGGTGGCGCGGCCTCCGTTTCGGCTTCGCGATGAAAAACGTGGGACCCAACATGCACTATACGGGCGGAAATCTGGAGCAGCGGATCATCGTGCCGGGCGACGATCCTTCCGCCCAGCCCCACGTCGTGCAGCTGGAGTCGACCTCGTTCGAGCTGCCGTCGTACCTGCAGCTCGGCGGCGCGTACGATCTCAAGTTCTCCGAGAAGGTCGATGGGACGGTGTTCGCGACCTACCAGGGCAACAACTTCTCGACCGACGAATATCGGATCGGCGCCGAATGCCGGCTCGCGGGGCACCTGGCGCTGCGCGGCGGATTCCAGGGGCAGGCCCCGCTCAAGGGGCAGGATCGCCAAAACGACTACCTCTATAACTTCTCGTACGGCGCCGGCCTCAATTTCAATCTCGGGGATCGTCCCGTCAATTTCGATTGGGCCGGAACCCACGTCGGGCAATTCTTCGGCGACAACCAGCAGTTCTCACTGCGCCTCGCGTTTTGACCTTTCCGTTCACCCACCCGCTTTCACGGGGCGGGCCCAGTAGGGTCCGCCCCGCGCTCATCTCGACGCTCCTCCTGTTCCTCGCGGCGACGGCGGCCGCCGATCCGGCGTGCTGCGCCCCCGGGCGCCCCTCAGGGCTCCTCGCGGACTCCCTGGACTTCCTGGGGGCATCCTCCATGCGCCAGTCCGAGATCGCGCTCCTTGCCTGCTCCCTGGAGCGGGTGGACACCCTCGCGGCGCTCCACGCCGCGGCCCGGATGATCCCGGGAAGCAACGCCAAGCTCTTCACGACGGGCTCCTTCCTTCGCCGTTATGGGCCAGACTATCGCCGAGAGACGCTCCTGGTCGCACGGGGGAAAGCCTCCAAACACGGAGGGCACGACGTCCGTTTCCAGGGCGACCTGGTGCTGCGCGGGAGTGGGATGCCGGACGTCTACCAGCTCCTCGCCCCGGGCTCGCGCGGGCTGCTCGACTCGGTTGCCTACCTGCTCCGCCAGAGCGGCCTCGCGCGGTTCGAGGGGATTCTCTGGATCGACAGCTCGGTCTTCGCGCAGGAGCCGTACGGGCCGGGATGGGCCCACGACGACTTCTCGTTCGCGTACGGCGCGGCCGTGAACGCGGTCCTCGCGAACGGGAACGCCGCGACCCTGATCGCGACCGCCACGCCCGGCGGCGTCGAGCTCGCGCTCGACCCGCCCGAGGTCCCGCTCGTCCTCAAGGGCCGGCCCTCGGTCGGCGCGCCGGGGGCGATGCCGCGCCTGGACTTCCGCCGCGCCCCCGGCTCCCGGGTCCTCGAGGTCTTCGGGGTCATCCCGCGTGGGAGCACGGTCAAGAAGCAGGTCGCGGTCCCGGACCCCGATTCGACGGCGGGCCTCATCCTCCTGGGGGCGATGCGCCGTGCCGGAATCGAGGTCGAGGCGCAAGCCCGCGTCCTCTCGAATGAGGGAGCGTCGGCCGACGCGCGGGCGCGGGGGCTCTCCGGGGTTCCGGAATCGACATTCGATTCAGCGGCGGCGATGGGCACGCCGGGGTGGGCGGCGGTGGGACGCGAGGGGGTCGTCTCGATCGTCTCGCTGGCGTCTCCGCCGGCGGCCGAGGTGGTCGGCATCGTGAACGCCTGGAGCCTGAACGCGGAAGCCGAGGCATTGCTCCGCCTCCTCGATCCCGCGCCGACGGGGAAGACCCGCGAGCAGGGGCTCGCCGAGCTCGCGCGGATCGTCTCGGAGGCGGGCGTCGATACGCTCGACCTCTCGTTGGTGGACGGCTCGGGGCTTTCCCCTCTCGACCTCGTGACGGCGCGCGCCATCGTGACGTGGCTGACCGCGATGGATCGCGATCCCAACCTGGGACGGGCGTTTCGGGAAGGTCTCGCGCGGCCCGGAGGGAACGGGACCCTGAAGAACCGGTTCGCGACGCTGGACAGCACGGCGGCGTTCCGGGGGAAGACCGGAACCTTGACGAACGTGAGCGCCCTCGCCGGCTACGTGACGGCGGCGGGCGGGGAGCGGGTGGTCTTCTCGATGCTGACGAACGGCAACCGGAGCTCGGTCGCCGCCGCCCGCGACGCCGAGGAGCGGCTGGTCACGGTGCTCGCCAGGAGCAGGCACATGGCCCAAACCGCCCCACAGCCGATCGGGATTCCGCGTTGATCGCGCCGCCGCGCCTCCGTTCGGGCGACCGCATCGGAGTCGTGGCGCCGTCCGGACCTGTCCTCCGGCGGCTCGTCGAGCGGGGCGCACGCGCTCTCGAGCGCGAGGGATTCCGCGTCATCCTGGCGCGGCACGTCTTCGACCGAAAGGGACACCTCGCGGGTGAGGATGGGGCGCGCGCCGAGGACGTGAACCGCATGCTCCGAAACCCGGACATCCGCTGCGTCCTCATGGCCCGGGGCGGCTACGGGGCGATGCGTATCGCCGAGTCGGTGGAGTGGGGGGCCATGCGCCGCGACCCCAAGATCTTCGCCGGCTTCTCGGACGCGACCTTCCTCCATCTTGGTTTCGCGCGGCACGCGGGCGTGCGCACCCTCCACGGACCCAATCTCCACGGATTCGCCGGCATGAGGCGGGGGAGCGTGAAACGCTGGGTCGCCTGGGTGACGGAGCCGATGCCGCCCGAGTCGATCCGCTTCCTCAACGCGCCGGTCCGGCTCGCGGGAGGGCGCGCGGTGGCGCGCGGCCCCGTGCTCGGTGGGAATCTGACGCTGCTCGACCACGCGATCGGGACGCGCGTGATGCCGAGTTTTCGAGGGTCGATTCTCTTTCTGGAGGAAGTGAACGAGCCGCCCTACAAGATCGACGGGATGCTCACCCACCTACGGCTTTCAGGGGTTCTGGCGGGGCTTCGCGGCATCGCCCTGGGGGATTTCTACCGCTGCAAGCCGAAGCCCAGGCGGCCGGAGCTTCCGCTCCGGGAGGTGCTCGAAGATCACGTTCGCGCATCGCGCGTCCCGGCGCTCATGGGGATCAAGGCAGGTCACGCGCGGCGCAACCTTCCGTTCCCGCTCGGCGCGCGGGCGCTGCTCGATGCAAGGCGGGGCCGGATCGTGTTCGAGCAGGGGCTGGTTTCCTGAAGGCGACGCCGCCGGCGCGGCGCTCCGGACCGGATCCGCCTTAGGCGTAGACCCCGCGAAGCGTCATCGCGTCCACGACCCGCTTGATCGCGAGCATGAACGCCGCCACCCGGAACGAAACCTTGTGCTCGTCGGCCATCCGCGCCACGTCGTTGAACGAATCGACCATGATGTGCTCGAGACGCTGGTTCACTTCCTCCTCGCGCCAGAACAATCCCTGCCGGTCCTGGACCCACTCGAAGTAGGAGACCGTCACCCCACCGCTGTTCGCGAGAATGTCGGGGATCACGAGCACGCCCGCTTTGTTCAAGATTTTGTCCGCCTGGTGCGTGGTGGGACCGTTCGCCCCCTCGGCGATGATCCGGGCGTGGATCCGGCCCGCATTGGAATGGGTGATCTGGTTCTCGAGCGCCGCGGGGATCAGGATGTCGCACGGGAGCTCCAAGATCTTCTTCCCGTCGACCGGCGTGGCGCCGGGAAAACCGACGACCGTCTTCTTCTGCTGCACGTGCTGGATGAGCGCCGGCACGTCGAGGCCCTCGGGCTTGGTGATGCCGCCCTGCACGTCGGAGGCTGCGACGACGAGGGCGCCTTCCTTCGCGAGAAGATCCGCCGCGACGGAGCCGACGTTTCCGAATCCCTGCACGACGACCCGGGCGCCCTTCAGGGCGAGGCCGATCCGCTTCGCGGCCTCGCGCACCACGAGGAGGACCCCGCGGCCCGTCGCCTCCCGGCGCCCCGCGGACCCGCCCAGGGCCAGCGGCTTTCCGGTCACGACCGACGTCACGGTGTGGCGGGAGTGCATGGAGTAGGTGTCCATGATCCACGCCATCGTCTGCTCATTCGTGTTCACATCCGGGGCCGGAACGTCGGACTCGGGTCCGAACACATCGATCAAATCGGCGGTATAGCGCCGGGTGAGCCGCTCCAGCTCTCCCTTCGACATCTTGGACGGATCGCACGCGATCCCGCCCTTTCCGCCGCCGAACGGAATTCCCACCACGGCGCACTTCCAGGTCATCCACGCCGCGAGAGCCATGACCTCTTCTAAGTGAACGTCCGGGTGATACCGGATGCCGCCTTTGGCCGGACCGCGGATGATCGAGTGCTGGACGCGATAGCCGGTGAAGACGCGGAAGCTCCCGTCGTCCATCTGGACGGGGAGCTTCACGATCGTGGCCCGGCGGGGTTCCTTGATAATCTGGACGAACGTGGGATCGAGCTTGAGGCGGGCCGCGGCTTCCTCGAACTGGAGCCTGGCGTTCTCGAGCGGATCGAGCTCCTTCTGAATCGTCGAGCCCATGTCCATGCCGGAGGATTCGGTGGCGGTTTCGATCATAAATCCTTCCCGAATGAGGTTGGGGCTCATCCGTAAGTGACGAAAATACTTCGCTTTTAGGCCCCAACTAGTGTAGAGAAGGCGGGGAGACCACGCAAGCATGTACTACTTCTACTGGCTGCCCATAGGGACCGACGCAAAGGTCCGGGGAATCCCCTGGGTCACCGTGTCCCTCGTGGTGGCCAACGTCGTGGTCTTCGCCGCGCTCCATACGGTGTCCGGGGCGGAGGCCCTCGCGTACCGCCTCGCCTTCAAGCCCGGCGAGCCGACCGTCCCGACCGCGATCGCCTCGCTCTTCATCCACGCCGGCCCTCTCCACCTGCTCGAGAACCTTCTCTTCCTGGGCGTGTTTGGTCCGCCTCTTGAGTCGAGGCTGGGCCGGGCCCGGTTCGCGATCGCGTTCGTCGGATGCGGATGGCTCGCCCACCTGGCCCAGGCCGCCTGGGTCATGACCGTGATTCCCAGCATGGCCTCGATCCCTATCTTCGGCTCCTCGGGGGCGATTTCAGGATTGATGGGGCTCTTCCTCGTGCGCCTCTACTTCGCGCGTCTTCGTTTCGCCTCGGTGAGCCAGCTCCTGCTCCAGGGCATCGTGAAGGCGGGCCCCTTCACCGTTCCCGCCTTGGCCGGCATCGGATTCTGGTTCGCGCTCCAGACGTTCCACCATGTGGGCGACGCGATTCCGGAGATGGCGATCGTCGGCCAGCTGGGCGGCCTCCTCGTCGGAATTCTCTTCGGGTGGGGCCTGGGCCTCGCTGGGGAAGGGCAGGTCGAGAGCCGCCTCGCGCAGGGCAGCCGTCACGCCGCGCGGGCCGAGTGGTTCGCCGCCCTCGGCGAATACGAGGCCTATCTGGCCAAGACGCCCGAGGACGCGGACGTGATCGCCCAGGTCGGACGGATCCATCGCGTGACGCACCAGGAGGCGGTCGCGGCAGATTCTTTCTGTAAGGCGATCCACATCTGGCTCAAGCGAGGGGAAAACGCCAAGGCATGCGACGCCTACGAGGAGATGAAGCGACTTCTCGGTGCGGTGACGCTCCCCGCGGAGGATCTCCTCCGAGTGGCCCGGGCGTGCGAGGAGCTGGGGCGCCCCGGGGACGCGAGCCGGGCCTACGAGGCGTTCGGGCGGCACTACCCCGATCGGGAAGGCGCGGCCGTGGCGATTCTCAAGAGCGCGGAGATCGAGCAGCGGACCCTCAACAACCCGGGCCGCGCGAAGTACCTCTACGACGAGCTGCTCCTCCGCCGGTTGACCCCCGACATCGAGCGGGTCGTGCGCGAGCATGTCGAGCGCACCGAAGCGGAGATCGCCCGCTCCACGACCGCCTGACTACGGCAGGCAGTTCAGCTCGGCAAGCTCCTTGTTCCGGCTCTGCGGGTCGAACAGGTAGACGCGGAATTGGCGCCCCGGAAGCAGGTCGGCGCGGGGCACGCAGGGCGAGATCAGCCCATTGTCCCGGCTCGCCTTGCTCTCGCGGATGACCAGCTCTTTGGGCGTCAGGGAGTGATCCGGCGCGACGAACCAGAGGAGCACGGTGATATCAGCGGCGGCGTCGTAGGGCGACTTGAGGTCGTAATGACCGGTCCCGTCCGTCACCGACGCGCCCGCCAATTGCCCGTCGAGGAACAGCTTGACCGCCACGCCCGCGATGGGGTGATCGCTCACGTCCAGTACGTTTCCCGAGAAGGAAGCCGCCCGGCGGTCGATGCCAAGGCCCTGGAACTCCTGGACCCGCGTCGGGGGTTGATTGGCAGGCGACCCGGCATTGGGCTCATTTCCCGGGGTCGTGTTGGGGGGCGCCGCGAGGACAAAACCGGGCGCGAAGGAAAAAACGGCGAAAAATACGACTAATCTCAAGTTCGGACGCATCATGGCCGATACCTCCCGTGTCGCGTGCCGAAGGGGATTCCCGAGGCGACGCTACCACCCGTATCTCGGCGTGTCAACGCGGCTTCCCGAGGAGAAACACCTTGCGCCTTGGGAGGACGGTTTGTTACGGTCCGAGCGCTCCGAACCTAGGAAATGCTCCGTCCCGCCCGGGCCGGGGTCAGGGAGTGGCCCACCAATGTCCAAGCACGGCTTTCGGGAGGCACGGATGTTTCTCGACCAGTTGATGGGCGTCTTCTCGAACGACGTCGCGATCGACCTCGGAACGGCCAACACGCTGGTCTATCTGAAGGGGAAGGGCATCGTGCTGAACGAGCCCTCGGTCGTGGCCGTCGATCGGACCACCGGCAAGGTCATCGCGGTCGGGAAAGAGGCCAAGAGCATGCTCGGGCGCACGCCCGACGAAATCGTCGCGGTCCGTCCCCTCAAGGACGGCGTCATCGCGGACTTCGAGAAGACGGAAGACCTCCTTCGCGAGTTCATCACCAAGGCGCTCCGTCGGCGCACGTGGGTGCGGCCGCGGATCATCATCTGTGTCCCGTCAGGCATCACGGAGGTGGAGAAGCGCGCGGTGCAGGACTCGGCGCAGCACGCCGGCGCGCGCGAGGTGCTGCTCGTGCCCGAGCCGATCGCGGCTGCGATCGGCGTCGGCCTCCCGGTGGGGAAGCCCTCCGGCAACATGATCATCGACATCGGCGGCGGCACCACCGAGATCGCGGTCATGGCCCTCAACTCGATCGTGAATCAGCAGTCGATCCGGGTGGGCGGCGACGAGATGGACGAGGCGATCGTCCAGTATGTGAAGAAGGCCTACAACCTCCTTATCGGCGAGCAGACCGCGGAGCAGATCAAGATCAAGATCGGATCCGCATTCCGCTTGGAGCAGGAGGAGGAGATGGAGATCAAGGGCCGCGACCTCGTCGCGGGGATTCCCAAGACGATGAAGATCTCCTCGGTGGAAGTGCGGGAGGCGCTGAGCGAGCCGCTGCAGCAGATCGTGGACGCGCTCATGCAGTCGCTCGAGAAGACCCCTCCGGAGCTCGCGTCGGACATTGTCGATCGCGGAATCGTGATGACGGGCGGAGGCTCGCTCCTTCGAGGGATCGACATGCTCCTTCGCGAAGCGACCAATTTGCCGATCACCGTCGCCGAGGACCCGCTCACCTGCGTCGTCCTGGGCACCGGCAAGATCCTGGATGACCCCACCCAATACGAAAAGGTGCTCATGTCGGTCGTCCGCGACTGAGCCTGGGGCGTGAGCCCACATGCTGCGAAATCTGCTCGCCCGTCGCACCGATTGGACGGTCCTCGTCATCGCCTGCGGTCTCTCCTTCTCCCTCATGGTTCTCGAGCGGCATGAGCAGGCCCGCGTCGCATGGTTCATCCAGCACACGCTCCTCGGCCCCTTCGAAGCCGCCATGGGGTGGATGGACAGCGCGGTCGGCGTCTACTGGGATAATCAACACCTCCGCCAAAGGCTGACGCGGCTCCAGATCGAGACGGACGCGTTGCACGGCGAGCGCCAGGAGAACGCCCGCCTCCGCCAGCTCCTCAAGCTGGAAGAGCGGCACCCCTATAGTCTGGTCGCCTCGAGCGTGGTCGGCCGGAGCCTCGACCGGCTGGGCGGCAGCCTCACCATCGACAAGGGGATCGCCGACGGCGTCGAGGCGGGGCGCGCCATCCTGACGCCCGACGGTCTCGTCGGCCGCGTCGAGCGTGCGACGCAGCACCAGGCGAGGATCCTCACGCTGCTCCATCGCGATTGCGCCGTGGCCGCGCGGATCGACCGCTCGCGCGTCGACGGCGTCATGCAGTGGGAATTCGGCACGCAGCCGGTGCTCAACCTCCGCTACGTCTCCTCGCAGGAGGACGTGAAGGCCGGCGATCTCGTCGTGACCTCGGGTCTGGGCGACATGTTCCCGGCGGGGATCCGGATCGGCACGGTGGCCCGGGTGAGCCTCGATCCGAACGGGCTCATGAAGGAGATCACGGTCAGGCCCGCGGTCAATTTCCGGTCCCTGGAAGAGATCCTCGTCTACCTGCCCTCGACGCTCCGCGGCTCGGCTCCCGCGGACCTATTCTTGGAGCAGCCGGAGCCGACGGCGGCCGTGCCCACTCCGTCAGCCCCGGCCCCATCCACGTCCACGACGGCGCCGTCGGCCCCGGTCCCGCCGCCTCCGGCGGCCAAGCCTGCGCCCGGCGCGATCACCAAGGGCGTGGGGGCGCCGCCGGAGAGCGTCTCGTCGGAATCGACCGGGATGGCGACCCCGTGAGGGGAATGCGCGACGGCATCGTCCTTGCGATCGTGCTCATCCTCCAGGCGACGGTCGTCTACCGCATGGAGATCGCGGGAATTCGCCCGGACCTTCTCGTCGCGTTCGTGGTCTATCTGGGATGGATGAGGGGGCCGATCGCGGGCACGGCGGGGGGCTTCATCGTGGGATTGATACAGGATCTGGACGCGCCGGGACCGCTCGGGTTGAACGCGCTCTCCAAATCGCTGATCGGGTTTCTCGTCGCGAAGGCGGGATTCCGCGTTCACCGGTCGAACATCGGCGTGCGCTTCGCGTTCTTCTTCGTCGCCATGCTGATGCACGACGTGGTCTATTTCGCCGTTTCGACGTCGGGCGATCTGGGCAAATTCATCGTTCAAATGTTCTTCGTCGCGCTTCCTACGGCGCTCTACACCACGGCGATCGTGCTCCTCATCCTGACCCTCGTCGAGAGCGTCTCGAAGGGGCTGCTCCTCACCGACGAGGCCTGAGCCGTGGCGTACGATCCCGAATCGCACGTCAACGCCCAGCGCCGGGAGCGCGTTTTCACCATCCTCGTGGCCGCGATCTTCGGGATGGTCCTGCTCCGCCTCTTCTCGTTACAAGTGCTCGCGGGGACCCGCTATCGCGAGCTCTCCGAGGAAAACCGCATCCGAGTCGAGGTCCTGACCGCTCCCCGCGGCGAGATCCGGGATCGGAAGGGACGGCTCATGACCGACAACGTTCCCTCGTTCACGGTCACGATTGATCCCTACGAAAAGACGTACGTCTCCAATCAGGGCTACCTGGACTCCACCCTGGTGCGGCTGAGCGGGATCTTGGGCGTCGACCCCGAGGAATTGATCGACAAGGTGAAGAAGGAGCGGAAGCAGTCGTTCCTGGTCATTCGCTTGAAGCGGAACGCCGATCTCAAGTCGGTGGCCTATGTCTCGGAGCACCGGGCCGAGCTCCCCGGTGTCGAGGTCGAGGCGGAGCCGCTCCGGCGGTATCCCTACGGGCTCTTCGCGTCCCACCTCCTCGGGTACGTCGGCGAAATCTCGGACAAGGAGCTGGAGGATCCGCGCTTTGCGACGTCGTACATGCGTGGCGACCTCATCGGCCGGGCCGGGATCGAGCGTCAGTACGAGAGCTACCTGCGCGGCGTGGACGGGAAACGGTTCGTGGAGGTGAACGCGATGGGACGTAAGGCCGAGCTCCTAGGCAACAAGCACCCAATCTTGCCCAAGCGCGGCGCCGACGTGACGCTGAGCATCGACCTCGATCTCCAGCGGGCGGCGGAGCAGGCGTTCCAACCAGGGACGCGCGGGGCGGTGGTCGCTCTCGATCCGCGGACCGGCGAGGTGCTCGCCCTCGCGAGCAAGCCCAACTACGACCCGAACGAGTTCTCGACGGGGATCACGCAGGCGCGCTGGAACGAGATGAGCCAGGGGGGAAACTACCCGCTCTTCAACCGAGCCATCCAGGCGGCCTATCCGCCGGGCTCGACGCTGAAGCCGTTCGTCGCGCTGGCCGGGCTCGACATGCACGCGATCTCATCGACGACCACGTTCCAGGAGCCCTGCTACGGCTACTTCCAATTCGGCCGGCGCCGGTTCGGGTGCTGGGAGAAGACCGGGCACGGATTGCTGTCGCTCCGGGACGCCATCAAGCACTCGTGCGACGTCTACTTCTACCAGCTCGGGGTTCGGAGCGGGCTTGGAAGGATCTCGGACTTCATGAAGCGTTTGACGGCGTCGGAGCGGACTGGGATCGACCTGCCGCAAGAACGGCGCGGACTCTTTCCCGACCCCGCCTGGTATGACCGCCGCTACGGCGCCGGACGGTGGAGCAAGGGCCTCGTGCTGAACCTCGCCATCGGCCAGGGCGAGGTATCGCTCACTCCGATCAAGCTGGTACAGCTCACGGCCGTGATCGCGAGCAACGGGCTGCTCTTCCGGCCGCACCTACTCCGGCAGGTTACTCGGGACGGCGTCGATATACCCCACGCGGTGCCGCTCGAAGACTCCCTCCGCAGCGACCTTGGCCTGAGCCAGGGCGACCTGGTGGCGGTGCGGAGCGCGATGGTCGCGGTCGTGAACGAGGGCGGCGGCACCGGCGGCCAGGCGCGGGTCGATTCGGTCATCGTCGCGGGAAAGACGGGAACGGCGCAGAACCCCCACGGGAACGACCACGCCCTGTTCATCTGCTTCGCGCCGGCCGCGAATCCGGTGATCGCGGTGGCGGTGCTGGTCGAGAACGCCGGCCACGGCTCGAGCGCCGCGGCTCCGCTCGCCCAGAAGGTGCTGCAGGCCTACTTCCACCCGGCGAAGCCCGAGAGTGCCGCCGTGATCGCGGGGAACTGACATGCTGACGCCGCGGATTTCCTCCGACCTGGACCGGCCGCTCCTCGTCACGACGGTTCTGCTCGCTCTGATCGGCATCGCGTTCGTCTACAGCGCGACGATGATGCCGGCCTCCACCGTCGAGCACGGGCTCTACTTGAGACAGTTCATCTGGCTCGCGATCGCGCTTGGCGCCGGAGCGCTGGCGGCCGCGGTGCCGTACCGGATCTACGAGGGGAAGACGGCTTGGCTTTTCTATGGGATCGGGGTCGCGCTCCTTCTCCTGACGCTCGTGATCGGGCACGTCGGACTCGGCGCCCAGCGGTGGCTGGGGTGGGGGCCGGTCAAGTTCCAGCCCTCCGAGCTCGCGAAGTTGGCGACCGTGGTCGTGCTCGCGAGCATGCTCTCGCAGCGTCGGGTCGACCTGACGCAGCTCGGTACCCTGGCCAAGGCGATCTTCGTCGCGGGCGTCCCGTTCCTCCTCGTCTTGAAGCAGCCCGATCTGGGGACGTCGCTCTGCTTCATCAGCATTCTGATCACGATGCTCTACTGGGGCGGGCTCTCGTTCCTCTTTCTCTTCCTGCTCCTGACGCCGATGATCAATGTCGCGCTGTCGTTCTATTTCCCGGCCTGGGTGGTTTTCGCCGTCGTTCTCGCGTTCGTCCTCTATCGCTCGCGGCTGCGTCTCGCCCCGCTCGTCCTGGTGGTGGCGGTGAACCTCGCGGTGGGCATCGTCACGCCCCAGGTCTGGAACCACCTCGAGCCCTACCAGCGCCAGCGCATCACGACGTTCATCGATCCCAGCGCCGACTCCTACGGGGCGGGCTATCAGATCATCCAATCCAAGATCGCGATCGGCTCGGGCGGGATCGTGGGGAAGGGCTTCCTCCACGGGACGCAGAAGGCGCTCGAGTTCCTCCCCGAGCAGCACACCGACTTCATTTTCTCGGTGGTGGGCGAGGAGACCGGATTCCTGGGAGCGGCGCTCGTTACGGTGCTCTACATGGTGCTGATCCTGCGCGGGGTGAGGGTCGCCCATCGGGCGCGAAACCGGTTCGGCAGCCTCCTGGCCATTGGCATGACCTCGATCTTTCTGTACCATGTCGTCGTCAACATTTGCATGACCGTCGGGCTCGCGCCCGTCACCGGGTTGCCGCTTCCGCTCTTGAGCTACGGCGGCACCTCGCTCGTGACGAGCTTCCTGCAGGTCGGTCTGATTCAAAATATCGCCATGCGATGGCGCGAGTACTGACCCGGAGATCCGCTTGCATCCAACACTGTTGAAGCTCGGATCGTTTCAGATTCACAGCTACGGCCTTCTCCTCGCGATCGCGTTTCTCGTCGCGATCCAGATCTTCGTCGTCCGCGGAAAGCGCCGCGGGATCTCCGAGGACGCGCTCCACACGATCTCCCTGGTCCTCCTGATCCTCGCGATCGTGGGCGGGCGGGGCCTGTTCGTGCTGACGCATTGGTCCGAGTACGCCGCCGATCCGCTCGGAATCCTCCGCCTGTGGGAAGGCGGCCTCATGTTGTACGGCGGGTACGTGCTTGCCATCGTCGGCGGGATCGTCTACGTGCGGCGGGCCAAGCTGCCGCTCTGGAAGGTGGCCGACGCCGCCGCGCCGGCGATGGCGCTGGGCATCGGCATCGGGCGGATCGGCTGCTTTCTGAACGGCTGCTGCTTCGGGATCCCGACCCACGCGCCCTGGGGCGTCCAGTTTCCCCCAGGATCGTATTCGACATTTGTATTCCCGGGATCGCACATCCACCCGTCCCAGCTCTACATGGTGCTGTCGGGCGTCCTCCTCTTCGTCGTGCTTCTCCGCCTCGATCGGAAGCCGCGCTTCGACGGCTATCTTTTTTGGATGGGGGTCGCGCTCGACTCTGTTCTCCGGTTCGGAATCGACTTCACCCGCTACTACGATTCCACCTCGTTCCTGGGCAAGATCGGCGGGCTATCCTTCAACATCAACCAGATCCTGAGCGCGGTCCTCTTCCTCACGTCGATCGCGATGCTGAAGATCCTCTCCCGCCGACGGGCCGCGGCGGTCGGCGCCCCGCCGCAGGGCGGTACCCCGGACGCCAGGACGGGCCCCCGCGCCGAGGTCGAGACTCCCCCGACGGGAGCCCCCGAGCCCCGCTCGGCGCGCTGAGGGTGGAGGGCCGCTTGGCCCCGCGCCTCACCGGCCCGACCCGCCTCTACGCGGTGCTGGGGCACCCGGTGAATCATTCGCTCTCTCCCTCGATGCAGAACGCGGCGTTCCGCGCGACCGGGATCGACGCCACCTACGTCGCGCTGGACGTTCCGCCCGAGCGGCTGGCGGAGGTCTTGAGGGAGCTCCACGCCGCGGGATTCTCCGGGCTCAACCTCACGGCGCCGCACAAGGAAGCCGCGTGGGCGCTCGTTCGGGGCGCGACGGACGAGGCGAAGCGATCCCGCGCGGTGAACACGCTCCGCCGCGAGGAATCGGGATGGGCGGGGCACGCGACGGACGGTCCGGGATTCGCCGCGTGGATCGACTCGCTCGGCGTCGCCGTACGGGGAGCGCGCGTGCTCCTGCTGGGTGCGGGAGGCGCGGCCCGGAGTGTGGCACCGGTCCTGGCTTCGCTCCAGCCGGCCTCGGTCCACGTCGTCAGCCGCGACCGCGGTCGCGCGCGGGCGGTCGCGGACGAGATCCGTCCCAGCGGCCGTGGCGGCCCCTCGACCGAGGTGACGGCCGCGGCGCTCGCCGAGAAGAGCGAACCGGGGCGAGGGTGGGATCTGCTCGTTCGCGCCCTTTCCTCGAGCGCCGTGGATGCGGTCGAGGCCCTTTGGTGGGAACATCTCGATCCGGGCGGGCTGGTCCTCGACCTGAACTACGGAGCCCGCGCCGTCGCGACGCGCGAGAAAGCCGCAGCGTGGAAGCATCGATTCGAGGACGGGCTCGGGATGTTGCTTCACCAGGGGGCGATCTCGTTCGAGTACTGGACCGGTAAGCCGGCGCCTCTCGACGCGATGCGCGCGGCGCTCGTCGCGGGCGGGGGATCGCGGTGAGACGTGTGGGGGACCTTCGGCGGTGTGGTGGTGGCGCGATCTCATCGATTGCTTGTCCGACCGGCGGTGCCCCGGCTGCGTCGGACGCGTTCCACGCGACCGCGAGGTCTGTGACGCGTGCGACGCCATGGTGCCCCGGAGCGGCTCGGTCCTCTGCCTTCACTGCCTGCATGAAGACCCTTCGGATCCCGCCGCGTCGGTAGGCGCCTGTCCGTCGCATGGATCGCGGCGCCTCGCGCTCGCGGGACCGCGCTACGAAGCTCCGCTCGACAGGATCCTCCACGCGTTCAAGTACGATGGGGCGCGCCGCCTCGGCCCCTGGATCGCTTCGCTCCTTCCCGAGCCGCCCGACCGGGCCGGCACGATCGGTCGAGAAGCCGTTCTTGTTCCGGTGCCCCTCCATCCCGCGCGGCGGGCGTGGCGCGGCTTCGACCAGGCGCTCCTCCTGGCCGAGGACGCGTCGCTCCGGTGGGGAATTCCCGTGGTCCAGGCCCTCGAGCGCGTGCGGGACCATGAGCCGCAGGCCCGCCTCGACGCAGTGGTCCGGCGCGAGAACGTTCGAGGCGCGTTCCGTGTGGCCCGCCCGACCCTCGTGCTCGACCGGCCGGTTCTCCTAGTGGACGACGTGGTGACGACCGGAAGCACGCTGCTCGAAGCGGCGGGGGTCCTGGAATCTGCCGGCGCGGCGTGGATTCTGGCGCTCTCCCCGACCCACGGAGGCCTTGCCAAGTGGCCGGAACCCATGTCCCAGGATGCGGTTGTGGGGGAGCGGCGCCTGTGGTAGCCTCAGCGACTTGGTCGCGGAGGGTACCGCGCCATGCGATTTCGTTTTAACGCCTACACTTTCAGTCGGTTACCCTAGACCCGAGCCTTATTGGAGAGGCGCCATGGACAAGCTCCGCCTTCTGGATGAAGCATACCTGCCGCTCGTGACGAAGCCGAGTCGGTACACGGGAAGCTTTCTCCACGCGGCGCGGAAGGATCCCTCCAAGGCCCGCGTTCGCCTCCTGCTTTGTTTCCCCGACCTCTACGAGATCGGGATGTCCTACCTCGGGCTCAAGATCCTCTACCACATCATCAACGGGCGCCCCGACGGGGTCGCCGAGCTTTGCTTCACGCCGTGGAGCGACATGGAGCGCCTGATGCGCGCGGAGGGGCTGCCGCTCTACTCGCTCGAGTCGCGCACGCCGGCCCGGGAGTTCGATCTGATCGGCTTCTCGCTCCAGTACGAGCTCTCGTACACCAACGTGCTCACGATGATCGACCTCGCGCAGATGCCGCTTCGCACCAAGGATCGCCGCGAGGACGATCCGATCGTGATCGCGGGCGGTCTCTGCACGGTGAACCCGGAGCCCCTGGCGCCGTTCATCGACGGTTTCGTGATCGGGGATGGGGAAGAGGTTATCCAGGAGCTCTGCGACCTCATGGCCGAGCGCCGGGAAACCCGCATGCCGCGCGCCGAGGTGATCCGGCGCATGGGCGCCGTCGAGGGCGTCTACGTTCCGGCGCTTTACGCCGAGGTCAAGAACCCGTTCGGGTACATCGCGCGCGAGCCGCTCCCGGACGCGCCGGCCGCGAAGCCGCGGTTCCGCTACGTCGCGTCGCTCCTGCCGGAGTACTACCCGGAGCGCCCGCTGATCTCCCCGACCGAGATCACGCACGACCGGCTGGGCGTCGAGGTGATGCGCGGCTGCACGCGGGGATGCCGCTTCTGCCTCGCCGGCTACATGAACCGGCCGCTCCGCGAGAAGCGCGCGGATGAGGTCGTGAAGGAAGTCCAGTGCGGGATTGTCCACGCGGGGTGGGACGAAGTCTCCCTGCTCTCGCTCTCGACGACCGACTACAAGCAGCTCCCGGTGGTGCTGCACGAGCTGGACCGCTTCACCAACGAACAGGGCGTATCGATCTCGCTCCCGTCGACCCGCGTCGGCACCCTCGCGCCCTCCGTCGCGGAGAAGATCGGCCAGGGTCGGAAGGGCAGCATCACGTTCGCGCCCGAAGCGGGGACGCAGCGGATGCGCGACGTGATCAACAAGGGAATCGACGAGGCGGAGCTCGAATATTCGGTCAAGCTGGCCCGCGACCAGGGATGGGGCGGGATCAAGTTCTACTTCATGATCGGCCTCCCCACCGAGACCGACGCCGACGTGGACGGGATCGCGGACACGCTCCGCAAGTCCCAGGAATGGGCCAAGGGCGGGAACAAGCGGATGCACTTCAACGTCGGCCTCTCGCCGCACGTGCCGAAGCCGCACACGCCGTTCCAGTGGGAGATCCAGGACGACATGGACACGCTGAAGCGGAAGATCGACCGGCTCAAGATCGGCTTCCGTGGGATGAGCACCGTGCGGCTGAAGTGGCGCGAGCCCAAGACGGCGTTCCTGGAAGGCGTGTTCGCGCGCGGGGACGTACGCACCGCCGACGCGCTGGAAGAGGCGTGGCGGATGGGAGCCCGGTTCGACGGCTGGTCGGAGTGCTTCGACTTCGATCTCTGGATGCGCGCGTTCGAGCGGATCGGGATGGATCCCTCGATCTACCTGCGCCCGCGGGACCTGGACGAGCAGCTCCCCTGGGACCACATCCGGACCCCGGTGGTGAAGAAGTTCCTCCTTACGGAGCGGGCCAAGGCATACGCGGCGGCGCTGACGCCGGACTGCAGGGATCACGCCTGTTACCGCTGCGGGGCGCCCTGCTTCACGCCCAAGGCTCGCGACGGGCGGCACCTCTCCCTGCAGCTGGCCCCGGGACAGGGCGTGGAGCCCAAGTCGCTCGACTTCAGCATTCCGCCCGAGGTTACCGGCGCGGACATCACGACCCGGATCGAGGAGCTCAAGGCGAAGCCGATCGAAGCGCTGTTGGAAGATGTGACGGCCCCGCCGGGCCCGCCCGTCAAGGCGGCCACCCCGCCGGCCCCCGCGGCGAACGGCAACGGCAAGGGGAACGGAAACGGCAACGGGGACGGAGACGGCCGCGAGTTCGGCCGTCGTCGCCGCGTCTGGCCCGCTGCCGCGCGCGGACCGCAGGCGTCCCGCTATCGGGTGGTGTACGAGAAGGCAGGCA